>JALZCF010000445.1 GCA_030863245.1 Chloroflexota bacterium | reverse complement strand
AGGCTGAGGACTCGGCAGCGCGTGTTCTGCTGAAACCCGCCGCGCCTGGTACCGGGGTGATCGCGGGTGGCGGTGTCCGCGCTGTTGTGGAAGCCGCCGGCGTCCAGAACATCTTGACCAAGTCGCTCGGCAGTGACAACACGTTGAACGTGGTGCGTGCGACCTTCAAGGCGTTGAGCGAGTTGAAGGATCTGGAAGAGGAGGCGGCGCGCCGCGGTAAGAGTGTCAGTCAGATCGCGCCGCCCTGGTACAAGCCGAAGGAGCCTGCTCATGGTTGATGAGAAGTACATCCGTGTGAAATATGTGAAGAGCAGCATTGGCTACAGCCAGAAGCAAAAAGATACTGTTGCCGCCCTTGGCCTACGAAAGTTGGGCCAAGAGAGGGTCCATCGGGCCAATGATGCCATCCTTGGGATGTGCAGGGCCGTGCAACACCTAGTCGAGTGGGAAGAAGTCGACCCAAGCGAGGTTAAGAGTTAGGATTGAGGTTAAGGGTGGGCTAATATGAATCATCTTATTCGTTATCTCAACCTTAACCTGACTCTGTAAGCTACCCACGTTGCCCGGAAATGTGGGTGAGAGAAGGAAGAAGATCATGGCAAATGAGAATGAAAACGAGATCAAACTACACGACCTGCGTCCTGTGCCGGGCAGCACCAAGCAGCGCAAGCGAGTGGGTCGTGGCAACGCCGGTAAGGGTGGAACCTATGCGGGACGTGGTCGTAAAGGGCAGAATGCTCGCTCCGGTGGGGGTAAAGCCCCGTACTTCGAGGGTGGTCAGTTGCCTTTCGTCCGTCGGCTACCCCGTAAGCGTGGTTTCACAAACATCTTCCGTGTTCCGTACCGCACGGTGAATGTGGAGCGTTTGGAGACCGTGTTTGAGCCGGGTGACGAGATCACGCCGGACGTCCTTCTGGAACGAGGATTGATCAAGAAGGGCAAGAACCCGGTCAAGGTGCTGGGTGAGGGTGATCTGTACAAGGCGCTAACGATTCAGGCACATGCCTTCAGCAAGGGGGCGCGCAAGAAGATCGAAGCGGCAGGCGGTGAGGCGATCGAGTTAGCGTACACCGAGACGGCTGACGAGAACGAAGAGGAGTAACCGATGCTTCAAGCGGTCCAGAACGCCTTCCGTCTGCCAGACCTGCGTGGGAAGATCCTATTTACCCTATGGATTCTGGTAGTGTATCGCTTCGTCGCGCATATCCCGGTACCCGGAGTGGACCATCAGGCACTCCGCGGGTTCTTCGAGGGCAACACGCTGGGACAGCTGTACAACCTGCTCTCAGGTGGGGCGTTGGAAAACTTTTCCATCATGGCGATGGGGGTCTATCCGTACATTACCGCCTCCATTATCATGCAGTTGCTTACCCCACTGATCCCGCAACTCGAGGAGCTTTCCAAGGAGGGGGAACAGGGACGCAACAAGATTAGCCAGTACACGAACTGGCTCACCGTGCCGCTGGCCTTCCTTACCGCGTTGGGGCAGATCGCGATCATGCAGCAGGCGCAGGTATTCCCCAATTTCGGGTTCAACCTGCCCTCGATTGCCACGCTGTTGGCCCTGACAGCGGGTACAATGTTCGCCGTGTGGCTAGGTGAGTTGATCACCGAGCGCGGGATCGGGAATGGTATCTCAATCATCATCTTCGGTGGTATTCTGGCAGGTGCACCGACGGCTATCGCGCAGCTATCGCGCCAGCCGCTCCAACTGGTGCTCTTCCTGGCAATCATGGTCTTCACCGTCTTTGTGATCGTACTGATCCAAGAAGGGCAACGCCGCGTGCCTGTCCAGTATGGGAAGCAGGTTCGTGGCAGGAAGCTGTACGGTGGGCAGAGCAGCCATGTTCCGCTGCGGGTGAATGCCTCGGGCATGATCCCGATCATCTTCGCGCAGTCCATCATCATCTTCCCGGGGATCGTGGCGGGCTACTTCACCACATTTGAGAACCAGGCCGTAGCAAGTATCGCAAACACAGTGGTGAATTTCTTCAGTGCAGGGTCACCCGTCTACTGGATATCCTACTTTATCATGGTGGTCGGGTTTACCTACTTCTACACGGACGTCATCTTCCGCCAACAGAATCTGCCTGAGACCCTGCGACGCCAGGGCGGTTTCATCCCTGGCATTCGCCCCGGGCGCCCAACGGAGCATTACCTGAACAACGTGATGATGCGTATTACCTTCGTGGGTGCTGTTTACCTGGGTCTGATTGCCATCCTTTCCTGGTTGGTGAGCTTAGTACTGCGACCGTTTGGCCTAACGATCGATCCAGCGAGCACAAACTTCATCATCTCCAGTGTCGGTTTGCTCATCGTAGTGGGCGTCGTCCTGGACACCATGAAGCAGCTCGAAGCCCAACTGACGATGCGCCACTACGAGGGCTTCATCCGCCGATAGGTTTACACTTTGCTGCGGTTACAGGTTGTAGGTTGAACGGGACCCCCCGAGATGACGCTCTTCTGTTCGAGCGAACCTGCAACCTGTAATCTTTTGTAACGATAAAGGAGTGCATCAGTGACAGGGTCGTCACCACTTTTCATCGTGCTCTTTGGCGCTCAAGGCTCGGGGAAGGGAACCCAGGCGCGGTTGATTCAAGATGAGTTTGGGATACCGCAGATCGCGACGGGAGACCTGTTCCGACATAACTTGAAGAACGAGACGGAACTTGGCCAGCTCGCAAAAGGTTATATGGACCGGGGCGAGCTGGTGCCGGACAGTGTGACAAATGCCATGGTCCGTGATCGATTGGGCTATGAGGATGTACGGAAGGGCGCCATCTTCGATGGCTTCCCACGTAACACTGCTCAGGCCGAGGCGTTGGAAGAGATGTTGGCTGGGATGGGTGCTAGCATCACGCGGGCCGTCTACATTTTGGTAAGAGAAGCAGAGTTGATGCGCCGGCTGACCGGACGTCGTGTTTGTCGAGGTTGCCAGGCAACCTATCATGTTGTCTTTAGCCCACCGAAGGAGGATCTGTGCGATCGCTGTGGAAGCCCTCTATATCAACGAGATGATGATAAGGATGAGGCGGCCATTCAGCGCAGATTGGAAGTCTATTTTCAAGACACGATGCCCGTCATCGAGTGGTATCGTTCCCGCAACTTGCTGGCTGAAGTGGACGGCGAGAGGAGCATCAATGAGGTATGCGGCGCCATTTTCGCCCTTATCCGCGAGCATGATGACCGCCTGCGAGCTAGCCAGGCGGGTTAGGCGCGAGTTGCTGCTCTTTAACGTCGACAGGTGGAATAGACAGTTGAGGATTTGATGATTGTTCTGAAATCTGCGCGCGAGCTCAAACTGATGCGTGAGGCAGGGCGTGTGGTGGCGCAGGCGCATGAGTTGGTAAGAGAGGTACTACACCCTGGCGTAACAACCCAGGAACTGGATACTCTCATTGCCGACTTCATTCGTAGCAAGGGTGGTATCCCTAGTTTTCTGGGGTACCTAGGCTTTCCAGCCAACACCTGCATCTCGATCAACGAGGAGTTGGTGCATGGCATCCCTGGGCCACGTCGTCTGGAAGAGGGAGATATTGTATCGATCGATATCGGCGTCATCCTGAATGGCTACCATGGTGACTCCGGTTGGAGCTACGGCGTCGGTGAGATTAGCGAGGAGAAAAAGCGCCTCTTCGACGTGACGGAACAGGCGCTCTGGGCAGGCATTGAGCAGGCGCGTACAGGCAAGCGACTCAGTGATATTAGTCGTGCGATACAGCGCACAGTCGAGGATGCGAGTTTTCATGTGGTGCGCGAGTACGTGGGGCATGGCATTGGGCGCCAGATGCACGAGGAACCGCAGCTTCCGAACTACTGGGAGCCCGGCACGAGTCCGGGACCACGCTTGCGCCCAGGTATGACACTCGCGATTGAGCCAATGGTGCAGGCCGGCACCGTTGAAACCGAGGTGCTGGACGACAACTGGACGGTCATTAGCGCGGACCGCTCACCCACAGCCCACTTCGAACACACTGTCGCCATCACGCCCGATGGTCCAATGATTTTGACCCTGCCGTGATGACGATTTTAGAGAGAGTAACCTGATACAAACTTGACGATTTTGCCATTCTGGTCTATTATTCAATGTTGAAGTCTCGGCCAAGGGGCCGGGACTCTGTTTGTGTATGCCGTATGGCGGTTCGCCATTAGAAGAGGGGAGACACCCTGTGAAAGTTCGACCATCGGTCAAGCGGATGTGCTCGAATTGCCGAATCATCCGCCGACGCGGCCGCGTGTACGTTATTTGTAGCTCTGATCCAAAGCATAAGCAGCGGCAGGGCTAGTTCGATTGGGGAGTTCGGACTAGCGAATGCAGTCCGAACTATGGCTGGGCACCTCTTCCGGCGCGTTGTGTCAGGACCTCTGTGGTGGAGCCCACCACCTGCACCGTGGACGCCGTGTTACACAACGCGACCAGTATGTGCCCCGGAGTAACAGCAGTCAGATGAGCGTCGCCAGCGGTCAATCGATTGATTGCTGGCGATGTAGTCTGACTGCTGGTTTATGAGTACTAACGACTGAGAGAAGGAAGGCAAGAAGAAAGGAAGTCTCCATGGCTCGTATTGCTGGTGTAGACTTGCCGCGCGAGAAACGCGTCGAGGTTGCACTAACTTACATTTACGGGATCGGTCGGACGCGTAGTCAAGAGACCCTAGACAAGGCACAGGTCGATCCTGACACACGCATCAAAGACCTGACGGAAGATGAGGTGGCTCGACTCCGTGCTGTCATCGAGAATGATTACAAGGTCGAGGGTGAGTTGCGCCGCGAGGTAAACATGAATATCAAGCGGTTGCAAGAGATTGGGTCGTACCGTGGGTTGCGCCACCGCCGCCGGCTGCCGGTTCGTGGTCAGCGCACCCGAACCAATGCCCGCACGCGGCGTGGCGCGCGGCGAACCGTTGCTGGTAAGAAGAAGGCCGGCAAGAAGTAATATTATAAGGGAGGACTTGTGGCACGTCGACAGACAAGAGTACGACGTGGCGGTCGCCGTCGTGAGCGGAAGAATGTTCCGCACGGACAGGCCCATATTCACGCCACGTTCAACAACACCATTGTTACCATTACTGATCAGCAAGGCAATACCCTCGCTTGGGGTTCCGGTGGTACCACTGGCTTCAAGGGATCACGCAAGAGTACACCTTATGCTGCAGGCCAGGCGGCAACTGCTGCCGCTCGCACTGCGCAGGATCATGGGTTGCGTGAGATCGATGTCTTTGTGAAGGGACCAGGCCCTGGCCGTGAGCAGGCGATTCGCTCTCTGATGAGTGCGGGGCTAAAAGTCGTCAGCATCACCGATGTGACGCCGATTCCACACAACGGCTGCCGACCCCGCAAGCGACGTCGGGTCTAGGAGAGTCAAGAAGAAGTATGGCACGATATACAGATGCAGTTTGTAAGCTGTGCCGCCGCGAGGGAGAGAAGCTATTCCTCAAGGGTGAGCGCTGCTTCAGTCTGAAGTGCGCTATCGAGCGCCGTCCCTATCCGCCGGGTGCCCATGGTCAGCAGCGGAGTTTCCGTCGCAAGACCAGTGACTTCGGTCTGCAGCTCCGTGAAAAGCAGAAGGCGCGCCGTATCTATGGGGTCTTGGAGCGGCAGTTCCGCAACTATTTCCAGGATGCTCAGCGCACATCTGGTCTAACGGGTGAGAACTTGCTCCAGACGTTGGAGCGCCGCCTGGACAACGTGGTCTACCGGCTCGGATTTGCCGATTCGCGCGCCCAGGCACGCCAGATTGTTAACCACGGTCACATTCATGTGAATGGCCGCAAGGTTGATGTTCCGAGTGCGCTTGTGGACGAAGGCGATGTGATTTCGATTCGCCCAGAGAGCCGTGACAAGACCTATTTCAGGGATCTCGCTGAGACGATTGGCCATCGCGCTGTCCCATCCTGGCTATCGCTCGATGAGAATGAGTTGACAGGCAAGGTGCTTTCGATGCCCAATCGAGATGAGATCGACACGTCCGTCAACGAACAGCTCATCGTCGAGTACTACTCGCGTTAAACGGAAGTCACGGTTCAGTAGTCAGAAGTCCTGCAACCCTTTTTGGTTGTTTGCTGTCTGACTGCTGACCTTTGGCGACGGATTACTTGATAGAAAACAGGAGGGACTCTTGGAACTTGTTTATCCGCGAATAGAACGGGATGTGGTCACCAAAACCTTTGGTCGCTTCATCATCAGCCCATTGGAGCGCGGCTACGGTATCACCGTTGGTAACTCGCTGCGCCGTGTGCTGCTTGCTTCCCTCCCTGGCGCGGCCGTAACATCAATCCGCGTGACGGGCCTTCATCATGAGTTCAGCCCGATTCCTGGCGCGAAAGAGGATATGACGCAGTTGATCCTGAACGTAAAGCAACTGCGCTTGAAGAGCTACAGTAACGATCCGATGCGAATGCGCCTCAGTGCGCGCGGCGAGGGCACTGTCAGTGCCGCGGACATTCAGGCGCCGAGCCAGGTGGAGATCATTAACCCAGAGCTTCCGTTGCTCACCCTCGATTCTGATGAGGCCGAGGTGGAGATAGAGATGACGGTGCAGAAGGGACGTGGTTACTCGCCGGCTGAGGAGCGTGGGCGGTTACCAATCGACGAGATTCCGGTAGATGCGATCTTTAGCCCGATCCGCCGTGTTCGCTTCGATGTCGACCGAGAGCGCTTCGGTGTCGAGCGGGAGCGTAGTGGTGCGAGCGCTGATTATGATCGACTTGTCCTGAGTATCTGGACCGATGGCACGATTCGCCCTGATGACGCGCTGAGCCAGGCATCGGATATCCTGGTTCGTCACTTCCATATTACCTCCACGTTGGGAGAGGTTCCCGAGGTGGAGGAGGAGGAAGAGAAGGACGAGGGCATCCCGGAAGCGGTTGCCGATCGCCCCATCGATGAGCTGGGCTTGCAGGTTCGCGCCTACAACTGCCTCAAGCGTGCGGGTATCAGCACGGTTGGCGAGGTGTTGGAGCGGCTCCAGAAGGGTCGAGATGAGATGCTCGCCATTCGCAACTTCGGTGAGAAATCACTGGAAGAGTTGTTGGAAGCTATCGAAGACAAAGGCTACGTGGAGTATCTGGTGGGAACCGAGTTTTACCCGGATGGAACCGCTGTGGCTGAAGGCGATGAAGAGGAAGTAACAGCATGAGACACCGAGTGAAGAAGCGCCGCTTGGGCCGTGATGCGGCTCACCGTAAAGCGCTTTACAGAAACCTGATGACCGAGTTGCTGCGCCATGAGCGTATCACGACGACCGAGGCGAAGGCCAAGGCAGTGCGGCCGCGTGTGGAGCGGCTGATTACCAAGGCTGTGCGCTCGCTGGATGCCGATCGGGCGGAGCAGGTTGCGGCACGCCGCGAGGTGCTGCGCGACCTGACCGATAAAGAGGTCATGTTCAAATTGTTCGATGAATTGGCCTACGATTACGTCGATCGTCCCGGCGGCTACACGAGGATTGTACGCCTCGGTCCCCGCCGTGGCGATGGCGCTCAGATGGCCATCTTGGAGTTGGTTGAGTGAGTGAGGGATGAGGGGCGAGTGACGCTCGTCCTTATCCTCTTGACGTGGAACATTACAAAGCGACGATAGAGTACGACGGAACGGCATTCCACGGCTTTCAGAAGCAGGTGGAGATGCGAACCGTACAGGGCGTGCTGGAGGAGACACTCACCCGGCTTCAGAGTGAGGAACGCGTCAAGGTGCGGGGTGCGGGGCGGACAGACAGTGGCGTACACGCCGTGGGCCAGGTGGTAGATTTTCATCTCCGGTGGCCGAAAAGTGAGGAGGCCCTGCTTCGTGCGTTGAATGCAATGCTGCCCGAGGATGTAGCGGTACGCTCGTTGGCACGCGCGCTAGAGGGCTTTCACCCTAGATACGATGCGTTGAGCCGTGCTTACATTTACACGGTGCTCAACTCGCCCCAGCGACAGCCTCTGCTTCGCCGCGTAACGCTGCACGACTCTCGCCCCTTGGATGTGGGACTCATGGACGAGGCGATCCGGTATCTAGTGGGCGAGCACGATTTCGCCACCTTCGGCCGGGCGACAACGCCGAGCGAGAGCACCACGCGCTCCATACTGAAAGCACGTGTGTGGCGGGAGGATAACCTTGTGCGGATAGTCGTGGAGGCAAATGGCTTCCTCTACCGTATGGTACGGAGCATTGTAGGAAGTTTATTGCCCGTAGGTAGGGGCGAGCAGCCGCCCACGTGGATGGCCGAGCTACTCGCCGCGCGCGACCGGAGCGAGGCCGCACCGGTTATTTCACCCCAAGGCCTCTGCCTTGTATCGGTCCGCTATCCCGACTCGTCAGAACTCGATCATCCCATCCCACGGTGAGTCGTCAGCAACAAGGGTCAGACTTCAACCAGGACCACTAACCACTGATCACTGATCACTGATCACTGATCTTGACAAGGAGTCGGAAAGAAATGAAAACCTATTCTGTGAAATCTGCCGAGATCGAGCGGGACTGGTGGGTGGTGGACGCAGAGGGCCAAACGCTGGGCCGTCTTGCCAGCCGCATCGCCGGGATTCTGCGCGGCAAACACAAGCCCATCTACTCGCCGCATCTCGATACAGGTGACTACGTGATCGTCGTAAACGCCGACAAGATCGAGGTCACCGGAGACAAGTTGGATTCAAAGGTATATTACCGCCATTCTGGCTACCCGGGCGGTCTCAAGCAGCGCACCCTGCGCGAGCAGCTGGACAAGTTTCCGGTGCGCCCGATAGAAAGTGCGGTCAAGGGAATGCTCCCGAAGACCTCGCTCGGACGGAAGATGATTAAGAAGTTGAAGGTGTACGCGGGTCCGGAGCATCCGCACGCCGCCCAGCAGCCCAAGCTGCTGGAACTAGAGTAAGGAGATCGCATGGTAGATATTAACTTAGACACTCGCTACTTTTACGCGGTTGGGCGTCGCAAGTCGGCGTCCGCCCAGGTGCGCCTCTACCCCGAAGGGACGGGACGCATCATCGTGAATGACAAACCAGTCGATGAATATTTCTCGCGTGATCAAGACCTCGTCACGATTGCGCGTCCCCTACAGACGACAGGCCATGAAGACACCTTCGATATCACAGTCCTCGTACGTGGCGGTGGTGTAACCGGGCAGGCGGATGCGGTGGCACATGGCATCTCGCGTGCTCTTCTGAAATACGATGAGGATCTGCGCCCTACCCTGCGCCGTGGTGGCTTCCTCACCCGTGATGCCCGTGTCAAAGAACGCAAGAAGCCAGGCCTCAAGCGCGCCCGCAAGGCACCGCAGTACACCAAGCGATAGAGCTGTATTGCGTGCCACGTACACAAGGGTACGCGAAAGACTTTCTTCAGAACAGAAGGTCTGCAAAAAAAAGACCCGCTCACCATCGAGCGGGTCTTTTTAGCTCGTTATAATGACTCAGGTGCCCAGCACTTTGTCGAGAGATAACCGTACGAGCACGCGATCAATTGGAGTGCCGGGCACTTTGAGGGCTGAGTACTTGCCTCGTAACATAGCTAGTGCAGAATCAAGGCAACCTTCCGGGAATCACTCTACACTCTGTACTCAAATCATTCCGCAATCCGCACTCACCCAACTCCCCTACTGGGGCGCTAGAGGCCATCTATCTATTCCTTTGCTTTAATCGCCCCCAAAGCCTCGATGCCCGTCGCAAGCAGGCTGGTAGTCGCTATCATCCCGGCGGGCATGAGCTTGCCCGTCTTCTCGAAGCGCCAACCCATAACGCCAGTCAGCACGGCAGCAATTAGCGCACCAAGCCCCAAACCGAGACGAGGCTTCCGCGTACTGAGAGCAGCGAACAGCAGCGATAGCACCCCGCTCCCCGCACCATAATAGAAAGAATTCCTGCTCCCCTCCTGATAGCCCTTGAAACCTCCAAAGATCAACATCAGACCATACAGAGGCAGAAAAACCTGTGCAAGCGTCTTCACCGCAAATCTCCTTTCACAGAGCCGAATAGCATCTCACGCATTACGTGACCTACCACTGGGTCGTCACCCTCGTCCCCACCCGTCGTTGCGCTTCCCATACGGGAGGCAGAAGAATGAAAGGGACATTCTTTGATCCTTGCCGTTATTCATCCTTCATCCTTTTCAAAGTGGTCGATTTCCAAAACCATACAGGATCAAGATGACGGACATCCCCCAGAGGAAAATCGTTACCATCATCGGGCGGTCTCTAAGAAGCATCTCGTCCGGAGGTGCGTCTTTCCCACTGTGGACGAGGTAAAGGTAGCGGAAGATCCCATAAATGACAAAGGGGATCGTCAGCATCATTGCGTGATTCTCGGGCAGGCTTGTGGCGGTAAAGGTATAGATGGAATAGGCAATCACCGTACTCGCCGTCACCACGCTAAGCATCTCCTCCAGCATGGAAGTGTTGTATTCCACGAGTACCTGGCGGAAAGCACCGCGTCCCTCCTCCAATAGATGCAGCTCATGCCGGCGCTTGGAAATTCCCAGGAAGAGTGACAACAGAACCGTGAGAACGTACAGCCAGGGTGAAATGGCGACGCCAATCACCACGGCACCCCCCACGGCGCGCAGCACGAAGCCGGCCGAGATGGAGAAAACATCTAGAATGACCTTGCTCTTTAGGACCGCGTTATAAAAAATATTGTTGACGATGTAGAGAAGCCCTATCATTCCAAAGAGTGGGTCCAAGACAAACGCACTCGACAGGCCGAGGATCAGGAAGAAGGTCAGCGCGATGCGGGCAGTGGCAACGGGGAGGCGACCTGAGGCAAGGGGGCGCTCCCGTTTGATGGGATGGGTACGGTCTTTCTCGATATCCTGTAGATCGTTCAAAATGTAGGCGGCGCTGGACATAAGGCAGAAGATCACGAAGGCAGCACTTGCCCGAACAATTGCCACCGGATCCAACGCCAGACCGGCCTCCGAAAAAACGAGGCCCCCAAAGACGATCAAATTCTTTACCCACTGCTTGGGGCGCGTTGTTTCCAGTAATGCCTTGAATTGCTCTACCGGTATCACACCACTTCTTTCGATTCCTTGTTGCATACCATCCTCAAAACGAGCAAGATTTCATCGCGAGTAGTTTAGCAGAAAAAGGGCGAAACTCGAATGGCGAGAAAGGAACGACTTGACGTGGCGATGGTGGAGCGAGAGCTGGCCGAGAGCCGCTCGCAGGCGCAGGTGCTCATCATGGCGGGCGAGGTGCGTGTCGACGGTGAGCTGGCACGCAAGGCGAGCCAGAAGGTGACGTCGGAATCGGAAATCGTCGTCGAAACCCCGATGCCCTACGTCAGCCGGGGTGGACTGAAGCTGGAGGGCGCCCTGGACGATTTTAACTACGATCCCGCTGGCCAGGTATGTGCGGATGTGGGGGCTAGCACAGGCGGATTCACCGATCTACTGCTCCAGCGGGGTGCGACCAAGGTTTACGCCATTGACGTGGGCTACGGACAACTCGCGTGGAAGCTTCGCCAGGACCCACGGGTGGTCCCGCTCGAGCGCACCAATGCACGCTACCTGGAAACCTTGGGAGAGCCGATCGATCTTGCCGTTATGGACGCCTCCTTCATCTCCATCGAGCTGCTTCTGCCAGCCATCGCCAACTGGCTTTCCCCCACCGGCAATGTTATCACCCTTGTCAAACCCCAATTCGAGGCCGGACGAGACGAGGTAGGCAAGGGCGGCGTGGTACGTGACACAGAGGTACACGCCACGGTGCTACAAAACCTGGTCGCCTATGCCCAAGCGACCGGCTGGACCGTGCGCGGCATAACCATAAGCCCCCTAACCGGACCTGCTGGCAACAAAGAATTCTTCCTCTGGCTTACCCTCTCCGACGCCGAACCCTGCGACGTAACCCAAGAAATCGAACAAGCCCTCGAACGCGCCAAAACCCTTACCCACCCAACCACCTGAAAGCAGAGATTCCACGGCTACTACGTTTTACGTTTTACGCTTTACGTTATAAGATGTCTCCATAGCCTGCCAGTGCAACAGCCGAGGAGTTGCTCCTTTGCCTTCCCCAGAAAGGATAAGCCATGCCTGACATCCACGTAGGTATTGCTTTGTCGGACGCAAACCGTGCGGATATGCCGCAAGGGTTGCGGGTACCTGATAGCCTGCCGGAATACGTCGATTACTTTTGCAGCGTCATGGAGGTCTCGCGCGCTTTCTTCGAGCTACAGCCCTCCCACCACTTTGTCGAGCCAGCACGGTACCCGGACCACTTTCGCCTCAACCGGGACAATCGCTGGTTGAATGCCGTCGAGTTCAATTCGGCTGTGAGAAACTTGATTGACCAGCGGGAACACCGCTTTGGTGTGCACCAACCACTACTCGGGGACACCCTCTCCAGTAATTTCTTTGGAAAATATAGCGCGATGGAAGAGGTGCGGCGTGCGATGGATTTCGCGAGTGGCATCGGCGCCGAATACTTTGTTTTCCACCTCGCCCAGGTGGACAAATGGGATTGGGAACGCAGCGATCAGATTGCTAAAGGAATCAAGATTTTCAAAGAGCTCGCGACCCACTATCGTTCACACGGCTACAAATTCGTTCCCTGTGTCGAGGTGCTGGAGTATCCGAAGTTTCCCGCCACAGGCGGCGAGCTGCGCCACATCTTCAATGAATGCCAGAAGTTACTCTCTGATACCCGCATCGCTCTGAACGTGAGTCATCTCTGGCGCTCCCGTAATCTGATGCTGGAGACCCGCCACTGGTCAGACCCTGACGTCACCTTCACGCAGCATCTGGAGTTCACCCTGGCACAATGTTGGAGCGATATTCACGTCTACCAGCTCGGTGGATGCTGGGAGTCGGAGACGCACGCAATCCCCGGTCTGCACCCGCAGCAGAACCCCTACGACCACCCTCTGAAGCTGCGCGAGTCGTCGGGTGTCTACTACGAATCCGGTGAGATCGATCTGAATCGAACGCTCGACCTGCTACTGGAGTACACCGTCGATAGAGGGCGAGATTTGAACCTGATCCTGGAAGTTCACGACCGCGATGTTGGCCAAATTGCCGAGGCAGCCCGACAGATTCGCGATGAGTTGCTTGCGCGCTGGGAAAAATAACAGGGACCATCACGCTAGCGGCAAAGGATTTGCTTGTTGTAACAACATGCCGAGGATGTTACACCGTTTGGGCCCTCAAGCGTCATAAAAGGTCCGTCGTTCCGACTGCAGTGGGTTCGCCAGCCTACCAGAGTAGGAACCACGAACCATCCCCCCAACTTTGTGGCTTTTGGCTACCCAATTGGTGTTACTACAGGAGGAAAGTGAAGAGCCAGAGGTTCTTGCGTTGTTCATAGTACACTCGGCATCTCACACGTTTTGCTCACCATTTCGCTTGTCGGTGAGGTAGTGACTGTGTTATACTCTGGACAATTAGCATACCTCGTCCACACAGGTGAGGAGATTATGGTACGCGTCACAATCGACAGCATCCGGGTAAGCTTGATCTCGCCACAACGTATCGTTGTACTGCGCGAGGAAGATGGGGAGCGCCACGTACCAATCTGGATCGGCCCCTTTGAGGCGGAGGCACTGACTCTCAGCCTGCGGGGCGCAAACGTCCCACGTCCGTTAACGCACGATCTGCTCAAGAACGTGCTGGAGGCGCTGGATGCCAACGTCTCGCACATTGTCATCAATGCCCTACGAGATGATATTTTCTACGCCACGATCGTGGTCGATCGGGACGGTGAGGTGATAGAGATAGATGCGCGTCCCAGTGACGCGATCAACCTGGCCGTACGCACGACCGCGGCTATCTTCGTGGCCGAAGAAGTATTGGACCAGGCAGGTGTGGTGCCGGAACCTGGGCTTGAGGAGACCACGCCAGATGAAGAGGAAAGCCTGGAAGTGTTCGCCGATTTCCTCGAGAGTCTAGACCTGGACGATCTCGGGGACGAATAGTCGTCTTCCAGGTGTGGCCCTGCTCGCCATACCTCTTAGACTCATGCCCACTTCTACTACCATATGGGGCGCGGTTGGTAAGGGCGGTTCGCCGCGTGCGTGCCCACCCCT
>JALZCF010000438.1 GCA_030863245.1 Chloroflexota bacterium | reverse complement strand
GCCCCGAGGACTTTACCGGCATCGACATCTTCCGCGCTATCCGCTCCTTCGACCCGTGTATGCCTTGCACGACCCACATCCATAGCGATGACCGGATCGTCACGCGGGAGGTGAACACGTGCGGGTGTGGGATCGAATGAGCGCTACACACGGACTGGAGCGTAGGGACGACGCATGCGTCGTCCTACAGAACCGGAGACCGCGGGTGCTTATCGGCGGTGTCGGCTACCGCTGGATGCGGGATGCGTCGTTCGGCCTGATCGCCAGCGACGAGTTGGAGCGCCTCGATTGGCCACCCGGTGTTGAGGTCGCCGATCTTGGCTATGGTGCTCTCTACGTGGCGCAAGACTTGGCGGACGCCCAGCCGCCGTATGGGCGGCTGATCCTGCTTGCCGGTGTTGCCCGAGGGCGTGAGCCGGGCAAGATTTATCGTTACCAATGGAAGGAAGTGCCCTCGGACCCAGAGGAGATCCAGGCGCGCATCCGGGAGGCCGGTGCCGGGGTGATCGGGCTTGATCACCTCCTGGTAATCGCACAGCATTTCCGCGCGTTGCCGGACGAGGTGATTGTTATCGAGATCGAACCGGTCGACGCGATGAGTGGAGATGGCGTAAGTCCAGAGGCAGCCCGTCTGCTCCCTGAGGTGATCGAGATGGTGCGCCGTGAGGCGATGGCCTATGATGCCGTATGAGACCTACGTGAACCTGATCAGACAGCTCGATGACTTGGTCGCAGTCTTCGAGCACCATCCCGATCCTGTCATACGAGAGCAAGTGGTCACATTGCTCGAAGGGCTGGATGCTTTGCATCGTGAGGGTCTCCAGCGGCTAGTGGGGACGTTGCGCGATGCTGGCGCCGATGCGCTTGTGGAGCAGGCTGCCTCCGACCCGGTGGTCAAGGTCCTGCTTGGCCTGTATGACTTGGTGGATCTGGATCTGCCCGAGGCGCCACCATCAGTGCCCCCTTCAGCAACGGCGTTCATTCCGCTCGAGCAGGTCTCAGTACTTCCGAAACCTCAGGCCACTTGGGTCGAGATTGCTCGAACCACAGACCTGCCCCCGGGCACCATACGGGCCGTCGAAGTGGATGAGATCCGGGTGTTGCTCATCAATCTGGATGGTGAGATCTACGCCTACCGAAATGCCTGCCCTGGGAGTGACCTCCCGCTCACATCAGGATTGTTGGAAGGTCATGAGTTAGTTTGCCCCTGGCATGGCTGTCGCTTCGATGCCCGCACTGGACACCGGAGGGACGAGGGAAAAGGGCGTCTCGAAGTGCTCCCAGTCGCGGTGCGCGGTCCGTCGATTCAATTAGCATGGCAGCAATCTACGGGCAATGTGGCGGTGAGTTGGAATGAGCACGCATAAGCAGGTACTGGTCCATGGACCAAATTTCAGTCCCACAGGTAACCGAGATGGCTCCGAAGCGGGCACCTAGCCAGCGCGTATTGGTGGCGGGCATTGGCAACGTCCTTCGCGGCGACGATGGTTTTGGTCCCGCCGTGATCCAGGCTCTCCAGTCTGTGAACGGTCTTCCGGATGGTGTACACGCCGTCGAGGTCGGGATCGGCGGGATCAGCTTGGTGCATGAACTCATGGACGGCTACGACGCGCTGATAGTGGTAGATGCGGTAGATCGAGGCGGTGCGCTGGGCTCGCTCTATATTCTGGAGCCGGAAGTGCCTGACGTGGCGACGATCCCGGCTTTAGAACGTCGAGAGCTGGCGGCCGACATGCACCAGACCGTACCTGGGCCAGCGCTTACCATGGCGCGCGCAGTAGGCGTGCTGCCGCCTGTTGTGCGTATTATCGGCTGCCAGCCAGCCGAGACAGAGGATTTCTCCACTGAGCTGAGCCCGTCCGTGCAGCGGGCAGTGCCGCAGGCGGTGGAGTCCATTCTTACGTTGGTGCTGAGTTTGAGGGCACAACAAAAGTGAAGTACATCTTTGCTTCTGTTAGCTTGGATGAATACCATGGATGACCCACTTGATGCTATCTACTGGCGCGACGAGATCCTCCAGATCCTCTACTGGTTCCGTGGTGAGGGCCTGGGCGAAGCGGTAACGCCACGCGACCTGGTGATATTCCTGGAAACTGGGGAAGAACTTGTTCAACAACATCTCGAGCGTCTGGCCGATGAAGGCTACGTGACGCGCCACACCCAGGGGGTACCCGGTGTGCCAACGCGCTATCGGCTGACCGAGTGGGGCGTCAAGGAAGGCGGGCGCCGCTTCGCTGACGAGTTTGCTG
>JALZCF010000205.1 GCA_030863245.1 Chloroflexota bacterium | reverse complement strand
ATGGCGAGCGCCTGGCAGAGCGACTACAGGTTGGCAGCGTCAGCATCAACGATCATGCCTACCATTGGGGAGAGCCAGGCGCTGCATGGGGCGGTATTGGGGGTAGCGGCTTCGGACGTACACATGGCGAGTTTGGTCTGATGGAGATGGTCAACCTCAAATTCATCTCGACCGACATGCGGCGAGGCACGCTTGAGCCCTGGTGGTACCCTTACGACGAGAGAACCACCCATTTGCTCCGCAATTCCGCCCGCTTATTGTACGGTCCTCGCACGCGGCGCCTCTGGGCAATGCTCTCCTTGCTTCTTAATCCCCGCATCTGGCAGCGGCTCAGCCCTGCGAGTCTCGTGGCCACCGCTAAAGAATGGATACGCGCAGCAGGTCCTTGAAGCTCGTTAGGAAATCGATTAGGAAGGTTCTACCCTATACGCTCTATTTTCTTCTTCCTCTGGCAGGTGTGCGTTGAGGACGCGTACGAGTTCATCGATCTCGTAAGGTTTGACGATGTGATCGGTAAAGCCGGCCTCAAGGAGCTGCTGTTGCTGGCCCACTTGATTCAGGCCAGACACGGCAACGATCGGGAGGTTGGGCCAGCGACCCGCCTCGCGAACTCGGCGCACCAAGTCGATACCGCTGATCGTGGGCATCATCAGATCCATCATGACCATGTCGACCGGCTTCTTATTAAGACAGTCAGGAAGTTCAAGACCGTTTTGGAGAGGTAGAACGGTAGCACGGGGACGTAGCTCCCGTACAAACTCGGCTAGTAATTCCAGGTGATCAGGGGTATCGTCAACGAGAACAATGTTCATCTGAGTAACTGTTCTCCAGTTTCTACTCGAGCTGTTTGTATCACTTGCCGGTTATACGCTCTGCTCAACGCTGCGCGAACGAAAGAAAAAGATCGCATTCCGACTGTTAGTATAGCACATTTTCCAGCAAAGTCATCATCCCACGCAGTGGCACGGACGGTTCGCAAAGTGCTAAAGTGTTGTTCCGCGCCTTCATCTTGTAATGGGGTGCCCCCGTCGTACCCACTCTAGCATGCCGCCCTTCATGTTTTTCGCGTTATAACCAGCCCGCTCGAGTGCCTGTGTGGCGACGGCGCTACGTTGCCCGCTACGACAGATACAGATTATCTCCCGGTCTGTTGGTATCTCGGTGATGTGTCCCTGAAGTTGGCCAAGTGACATGAGTATTGCCTGCTCGATGTGTGCGTCGTCCCACTCTTCTTGCTCCCGTACGTCGAGGAGGAAGAGCGGCTCCGGATCGTCCTCCAGTCTTGATGCTACCTCGTCAACGGTCGTCTCGGGTACGTCTGGTAGGCGATTGAGGTACGGGTACATGGTGAAGTCATTCCTTTACATATACATAGATCGTAAACCATGCAGGAATGGTACATCAAAGCTCGTTAAAACGAAATGGGACGTGGGAGGTAGGCTCCTTGAGAATCCCTGTTAACTTTGAAAAATGGGAGTTTTACGGTATAATAACTGCTGTTCTGCGGATAGCTAGACTATTATTGGAACATGGGGGCATAGCCCAACTGGCAGAGGCACGGGACTTAAAATCCCGCCAGTGTGGGTTCGAATCCCACTGCCCCTACTCTCATACATGAAGCCCCAAGTGGGGCTTTTTTGTTACCTGAAATCCCTCTCGGACTCTTGCGTGCCATATCCTTTCACGTTTAACGTTTCACATCGTATACTCTCGCGATGCCACTTCGTCCTGGAGATTCTGGCGTCTGGAACAGGAGTTGAGATATGACCAAGAGAATCTTTTCTGCCGTGGCTGCGGCGCTGAGTGCGGCAGGAGCAATCTTCTGGTGGAACCGTCGCTTGGACTCACAAGAGCGGATAGAAAGCCCAATGCGGGAGGAGATGCCTGCCTCAGCAACCTCGCTCAGCGCGCAGCCACACAAGCGCACCCGATTGGTGCCTCCTACGCCAACCAAGAAACTGCATGTTCCCCCTCCCGATTCGGCCGGGGAAGGGCGCACGCCGTACTACTTCGTCCCCGGTGAGGCCTTGGTGACATTGCGAAGCGCGGAATTGCCGCCCTTGGATTTTCTGCCTACCGTGGCGGAGCGCTTCGGAGCAAGTTACCTCCCAGTAGGGAAGAGCAGGGTGAGTTACCCTGTCCCTGAGGGCGAGGATTGGTTCACCGTGGTGCGTCTGAAGTGGGCCACGGGGGCAGACTATGAAGAAACATTGGAGCGCTTTACCACCCTGGAAGCGCAGGTGAACGAGGGTGTTGCATGGGACGACGTTCGTGTCGCGGGCTGGATGCCCAATTGGCTCGGTACGGTAGCAGGGGTGGAGTCGAACGCACAATGGTACACCCCTGGGGGCCCTGGCTCCTATCCCCGCCCCCTCCCCGCGCCTGCCGACGGGCTTGCGCTGGTTGATGCTCCCTTCCTGGGAGAGCTGCGCGAGGCCATGAGCGAACCGGTCACCCTCGCCGTGCTAGATGCCTTTCCCTCTCCCGAAGCCCTCAAGAATTACACTGCTCCGAAGGCGCTGGAGCCGCTACTCGAGCGTCTTAGCACTGATACCCGCGATCTCTCGCTCGACAGTAGCCAGCACTACGCCACCTTCCCCACCGGTGAGCCTTTCGACATGAGCGACCATGGGCTGATGACGACCTGGCTAGCGACCGAGGTCATCGGCGTCGAGGGGTTGGAACATGTCACACTGGAGCCCATTCGCGTTGCCACTGCCGAAGGTGTCTGCTCTGCTGCGGACGTGATAGCAGGCCTCGCCCGGTTGGTACAACGTGCGCGGGAGGGGGAGAACATTGTCGTACTGCTGGCCTCCGTCATCGGTATGATGGATATCGTCCCGCCGCGTCTGCGCCTCTACGAGGAACATTACGAGGCGCTGCGCCTCGCGTGCCTCTCGTTGAGTGAAGCCGGAGCCGTATTGCTGGGAGCCGCCGGTAATGATGCGTCCGGCCTCCAGCACCCACCACGCACGCGTCGCCCCGCCGCGTTCCGCAGTGTCATCGAGGTAACAGCCGGTCAATTGGCACAGAGTGACTTGGCTCTCTATGCCAACCAGGCCAAGGCGCTCTGTCTCTTCGGTGGCGAGGCAAACCTGCTCTACGAGATAAGCGACACCATGCCCTACCTCATCGGACCCGCCGTCTCCTCCGAGTTGCGCGTGAGCAATGACCGGGTAGAGGCAAACGAGCAAGGTTGGGTTGCCTGGGCAGGAACCAGCTTTGCGGCTGCTCTTGCCGCTGGCCTGGCCGTCATGCTCCGCAGCGACCAGCCCGACCTCAAGATGTGGGATGTCCGTACCCAACTCCGCAAGCTTGCCACCAGCACGCGCAACCCAGGCAACGTACCGTTCATCGATCTCGTCCGCCCGTAGCCCATCCTACGGATAACACAAAAGCGGGACGCTAGGAAAGCGTCCCGCTTTTTGAGAGGCGACGGCGGGATTCGAACCCGCGATCAGGGTTTTGCAGACCCGTGCCTTACCACTTGGCTACGTCGCCATCAAGAGCGGGCGATGAGATTCGAACTCACGACCTTCTCCTTGGCAAGGAGACGTTCTACCACTGAACTACGCCCGCAGAACGAATCATAGTATAGCACTCAGAGGGTTTATCGTCAAGAATTACGGGTCGTCGTGAGGGGACCTTGTCCTATCTTGGGAGCGTGTCGATAGTCGGTCGTCTCTCCTCTTTTCATCTACATTTCTTTTGAAGGTAGAATCAAAACAGGAGCAAGTAGATTGAGAGCGAAAAGGTGCGATGGGCGAACGGGGAGAGGGATGGGTTGTTGGGCAGTTCATCCTCGGCGGGTTGATTCTCGTGTCACCGCCGAGCAGGTTGCTGGTGCAACATGGATGGCTGCGTGGGTTAGGCGTGCTATTGATCGCGATCGGGGGTGTGATAGGCCTCCTCTCGCTTGCTAATCTAGGGCGCAACCTGACACCCTTCCCCAAGCCGATCGAGGACGGCGAACTGGTGAAATCCGGCCTGTACGGTGTCGTGCGCCACCCGATCTATCTCAGTGCGCTCCTTGGAGCCTTTGGATGGGTCTTCTGGCGGCGGAGCCTGCTGGGTCTGTTGTTCTCATTGCTCCTCTTCCTCTTCTTTGACGCTAAAGCACGACATGAAGAACGGTGGTTGAGAGATAAATACCCTGCGTACGCCGCGTACCAAGAGCGGGTCAAGAAGCTGATTCCATGGGTTTATTGAGGACAACAACCTCATGATCTTTATTGGGCCGGGGCGAGCACGACGTAAGCTCCTACAGCTCCCATGGGGAACGATTTTACCTTTGTAGAAAGGCAGGAAAATGACGACGAAAGCACGCCAGGTGCGGCCAGTAGACCAACAAGATAAGAACTTGCCACCAGGCCCGAAGGGATTACCGCTCCTCGGCAGCTTGATTCCTCTCCGCTCCGATCGCATCGGTTTCTTGATGAAGTGTGCCGAGGAGTATGGAGATATTGTACACTTCAAGGTTGTCCGTGATCACGTCTTCTTGCTCAATCATCCGGACTACGTTCAGGAAGTACTGGTCACTAACAACCGAAACTTCGTGAAAAGTCGAGGACTAAAGCGCACCAAAGCGATGCTTGGCGAGGGATTATTGACGAGCGAGGGGGCATTCCACCTGCGACAGCGGCGGCTCGTGCAGCCCGCGTTCCACCGCAAACGCATCGCGGCCTATGCGCACGCCATGATCGATTACGCTGCTAGGACCTATGTGCGCTGGGAGGCATTGGGCGATGGGGCCGTGGTCGATATGGCGGAGGAGATGATGCGCCTGACGCTGAGTGTGGTGGGCAAGACCCTCTTTGA
Organism: Chloroflexota bacterium; assembly: GCA_030863245.1. Classification (GTDB taxonomy): domain Bacteria; phylum Chloroflexota; class Anaerolineae; order Ardenticatenales; family Ardenticatenaceae; genus JALZCF01. The sequence goes on along the minus strand of JALZCF010000205.1, from coordinate 5,948 downwards.
TGCCGATGTGGAGGGAGACGCAAGGGAGGTGGGGGAGGCGATGAGCGCTGCCCTTGAGGGCTTCTCCACGCTGCTCTTACCCTTTTCCGAGTATTGGGAGGATCTGCCCCTGCCGAGCCTGGTCCGGATGCGGGCGGCACATGCGCGGTTGAATGAAATCATCTATCGCATCATCGAGGAGCGGCGCGCAAGTGGCGAGGATCGGGGCGATCTGCTCTCGATGCTCTTGATGGCCAGGGATGAAGAGGGGGATGGGAGTGGCATGACGGATGAACAGGTACGCGACGAAGCCATGACTCTCTTCCTCGCTGGACACGAGACCACGGCGAACGCGCTGACTTGGACCTGGTACCTGCTCTCCGAGCACCCGGAGGTTGTGGCAAAGCTGCACGCAGAGCTGGACAAGGTGCTGGGTGGCGACCTGCCAGGCGCCGAAGATGTGGGACGTCTCTCCTACACGCGGATGGTCATCGCCGAATCCATGCGCCTCTATCCACCTGCCTGGGCAATCGGGCGACGGGCTCTCGACGAGTTCGAGATCGGCGGCTACCGGTTACCTGCCAAGTCCACTGTCTTCGTGAGCCAGTACGTGATGCATCACGACCCGCGCTACTGGCCCGATCCCTTCCGCTTTGATCCAGAGCGTTGGAGGCCGGAGGAGGAAGCCAAGCGCCCCAAGTATGCCTACTTCCCCTTCGGTGGTGGCCCGCGCATCTGCGTCGGTGAGCACTTCGCCTGGACGGAGGCGATCCTCGTCCTCGCTACCCTCGCGCAAGAGTGGGCACCGCGCCTTCTTCCTAGCCACCCAGTTGCCATGGACCCCCTGATTACGCTTCGTCCGAAGCATGGGATGAAGATGATCCTGGAGAGGCGACAGAGGGAGGAGCGTGGGGAAGGGTAAAATTCGTTGCTATGCTCCTTTTGCGCTACTGTTCTAGGCGGGCGGTATGTCTGCGGCCCAAGCAGCCAAGAATGAGGAAACCAAAGGAGAAGCTAGATGCATCTATACTTGATTCGTCATGGTCAGAGCTACATTAACCTCACCGATTGGGACCGGGGGAATCTCGACGAGGGATTGACGGAGTTGGGGCAGCGGCAGGCGAGAGCGCTCGGTCGATGGCTGCCAACACTCGTCCCCGAGATTGACGCGATCTACGCCAGTACCATGGCGCGTGCTCGCGAGACGGCGGAGGAAGTGGCCAAGGCGTACAACCAGGATATTCGTTTCGATGACCGCCTGCGGGAACTCGGAAACAACCGGCTGGACCACACGCCGTGGCCATCCGAGAATTTGCCGCAGCAATTCTCCGATTACTGGGCGAGCGAGCGCCCCTTCTCCCCTATCACGCCTGAGGTTGAGCATGGCGAGACCTTCATGCATTTCCGCACGCGGGTGGGAATGTTCATCGAAGACCTTGTGCAGCGCCACGAGAATGAGACGGTGGTGGTGGTCTGTCATGGCGGCGTACTGGAGTCTGCCTTCGATCATATCTTCAACGTTGGCCCCTGGCGCCGCGCTGAGGTATGGATGCACAACACGGCGGTCACCCACTTCGAGTACATCGCTATCCCGCGGCGCGAGACGTGGAGGCTCCATTTCCATAACCGGGTGGATCATTTGTTGGAGTTGGAAGGGCCGGATGTTGCGAGAAATTGAGAATGGCACGTAGTGCGTGGTGCGTGAACTTCTAGGGCGGAACTTAGGTTCCAGTTCATGTAACATGCAACATGCAACAGTTCGGTCAGGTTGCCTCACTCCCGCTCGAGGTGTGTGGCGCGGGTGGCGTGGGCTTCGGCGAGGCGGAGGAGGTGATTGATGGCAACGGCAAGGAGGGAGGCTACGATGGCACCTGCCCAGATCTTGCCTGGGTTGTTTTGTTGGACGCCGTCGAAGAGTAGGCGACCCAGGCCACCTGCTCCTACCAGGGCAGCAATGGTGCCGATGCCCACCGTCGAGAGGGTGGCGACGCGTAGCCCAGCGAGGATGACGGGCAGGGCAAGGAGTATCTCGATCCGCAGGAAAATCTGAGCCGCGTTCATCCCCATCCCACGTGCCGCTTCGATGACCGATGAAGGCACGCTCTCCAGTCCGGCGACGATGTTGCGAACCAGAATCACCTGCGCGTAAATGACCAGTGCGGTGATTCCGTTATCGATGCCGAGACCGAAGAGGGGGATCAGGAGGACGAAGAGGGCGAGGCTGGGGATGGTGTAGAGGATCGCAAGGGCTCCCAACACGGGTCCTTGCAGGGCCTTGCGACGCGCTAGCAGGACACCGATAGGGATGGCAACGGCAAGCGCGATGGCAAGCGATGTACCTGTCAGGACGAGATGTTCCACAAAGCGTTCCCATACCTCGTCAGGTCGACGGAGCAGGTAATCGATCATGCGGGTACCTGCTCCGCACCAGCACACCGTCGCACCTGCTCGTAGCGGAGCAGGCCTACCTCTTCCCCTCTCTCATCGAGCACCGTTAGTTGTTGTTCGCCCTCCCAAAGCATCCGCGCGAGGGCATCGCGCAGGTTCGCATTGCAGGAGATGGTTGCGCTGGGGATCGCGCCACGTGGTAACGGTTCCATCGCCTGGTCCACGCGGAGCAGTGAAAGACGGCGGAATACATCCCCGGCTCCAATCAGCTCCGCAACAAATTCGTTGGCTGGATTGGTGACGATCTCTAACGGGGGCGCGTACTGCTCGATTTGGCCGGTGCGCAGGATCAGAATGCGATCGGCCAGCAGGAGCGCCTCGTCGACATCGTGAGTGACGAACAAGATTGTCTTCTTCAGCTGCTGTTGAAGGGCGCGCAACTCCTGTTGAAGCCGCGTACGAGTGATGGCATCGATGGCACCGAAGGGCTCATCCATCAACAGCAGGCGAGGATCCGCTGCCAGGGCTCGCGCGATGCCCACGCGCTGCTGCTCCCCACCGGAGAGTTGGGCGGGGTAGCGAGTGCGGTAGGACAAGGGGAGATGGAGCAATTGCAGCAACTCGTCGATGCGCTCGTCGTAGCGCTCACGCTTCCAACCCAGCAGTTTAGGTACGGTGGCAATATTCTCCTCGATGGTCATGTGTGGGAACAGCCCTGTGGCTTGTATGACGTAGCCGATGCGACGCCGTAACTCGGTGGCAGGAATCTCGTGAATCTCCGTGCCCTCGACGTAGATCTCACCGCTGGTCGGCTCATACAGGCGATTGACCATCTTGAGCAGCGTCGTCTTGCCACAGCCCGAAGGGCCGAGGAGCACAACAATCTCTCCCTCCTCGGCCTCAAACGAAACGTGGTCCACAGCGGGACGCTCTACGCCTGCATACCGCTTGACCACGTCCTTCACGACAATCGCAGCCATTAGCTAGCTGGGGCTCTCAATGAAACCCTGCTCCTGCAGGAACTCGCGGGCAACCTCATCCGGCTCCATGTTCTCTGGCCCATCCACCCGCCAGTTCAGGTTCGCCATGGTCCTGTTGTCCAGGATGGGAGAGAGGTTGTTGAGGATATCGGCGATCTGTGGGTACTGCTGCAACGTGCTCTCCAGGATGACGGGTGCAACCTGGTAGGGCGGCCAGAGGCCTTGGTCGTCTTCCAGCACCAGCAGGTCGTAGCCCCCGATCTGCCCGTCGGTGCCGTACGCAACGACCACGTCTATCTGATCGTCGAGCAGTGCTTCGTAGCGCAATGAGCCAGCGTCAAGCTGGCGTTCCTCGGCGAAGTCCATCTCGCCATATGTTTCCTCCAGGCCGGGCAGTCCATCCTCGCGCACGAAGAACTCGGGGGGACCGCCGATCCGCAACTGGGGAGCTAGTTCCGTCAACTGGCTGATCCGGGTGAGGTCGTACTCCTCTGCCGTCTCCTCTGTAACGGCGAGTGCCTGTGTGTTGTTGAAGGGTGCAGGCTCCAGCCAGGTGATATCAAATTGCTCTTCGTACCCCTCCTTCACCTGCTCATAGATAGCCTCACGGTCCATCGTCTCGGGCTGTTCCTGCAGCACCGTGAGCAGACCGGTCGAGGTGTACTCGGGGTAGAGATCCACCTCGCCCTCCAACATTGCGGCGTGCACCACATCGGTCGCGCCCAGGCCCAGCTCGCGATCTACCTGGAAGCCGTTGGCTTCCAGCAGTTGGGCATACATCTCACCGAGGATAAACTGCTCGGTGAAGTTCTTGGAAGCGACCGTGATGGGGCCCAGGTTTGCTTCCTCCACGACAATCCCCTCAGCCGCCCCCTCCACCGGCTCGTCGGGCGGTTCAGCCACCGCATCTATCCCACATGCCGCAAGTGCTAGAAGCATCGCAAGCAATAGGGAACCTAATAAGACAAAGCGTTTCATCGATCTTTCTCCTCAGCTATATCATTGCGTTATGAAGCACCTTCAACGCGCTTCGGGCACGGCCAATTGGCGCTGTAAGGCGGAGAGTAGAATCTCTGCCACCAGTGCCAACAGGGCGATGGGGATGGCACCCACCAACATGATGTCGGTGCGGCGTACCGCAAAGCCGCGCAGCACAAAATCGCCGAGGCCGCCCGCACCGATGAAGGCAGCCAGTGCCGCACTAGCAATCACCTCCACAGCCGCCGTCCGGATGCCTGTCATGATGATGGGCAGCGCCAGCGGAAACTCGATCCGCCGCAGAAGTTGCCAGGGCGACATCCCCATGCCCCGTGCTGCCTCGATCACCGCACGATCCACGCCATGGAACGCGGCGTAGGAGTTAATCAACACGGGCGGGAAAGCCAGGATGGTGAGGGCGACCAGGGCAGCATCGAAACCCAAGCCGAGGTAAGGAAAGGCCAGGAACAAAATCGCTAGGCTCGGCACCACCCGAACCGCGTTAAAGCTATTGATGACAAGGGGTGCGACGCCAAGACGTCGTGCGAGCCAGGCACCTAGCGGCACGCACACGAGGATGCTGAGTGCCAGGGCGATACCACTCAACTCTAGATGGATCAGGAGCGACTCCCAGAAAAAGTCGCTGTTCTCCAGTGCGTACTGCCAGGCTCTTTGAATCGTTTCCATCCTATTTTATCAGTTGCATGTGCGCTACGCGCATGTGCGCAGCACACGTGGTGTGTGTTCTGTTTGCATTTTATGTTTTACAAGGCCCAAAACAGGTTTGGCTGCCTATGTTCGGCTCAGTAAGCCAAAATCGGCACATGTATCGGTAAGGGTCCTCACTGTCGCGATCTGTCGAATTTTGACTCAATTATACTTTTCAGGCAAAATATAGACATAAAATATGAGCGAACGGGACGCCTCGCGCGCCCGTTTTTCATGAGGAGTAAGAGACCAGCGAACAACTACCTTCCGTCTGGTTTCTGCTCTCTCTTCTCTGACTACTGATATCTGATTACTGACTACTGAAAAACCATGAACGGAAACGGCAATCTACAAGAGGCGGTCGCGAAGCGGCGCACCTTTGCTATTATCTCCCACCCGGATGCGGGCAAGACGACGCTGACGGAGAAGTTGCTGCTGTACGGGGGTGCGGTGCAGGAGGCGGGGCAGGTGCGCGCGCGCAAGAACCGGCGCATGGCGACGTCGGACTGGATGAAGATGGAGCAGGAGCGTGGTATCTCCGTGACCTCCACTGTCCTCCAGTTCCCCTACAAGGAGCACATCGTCAACCTGCTGGACACGCCGGGCCACCAGGACTTCTCCGAGGACACCTATCGTACCTTGACGGCGGCGGACAGCGCGGTGATGGTCATCGATGCGGCCAAGGGGATCGAGGCGCAGACGAAGAAGCTCTTCGAGGTGACGAGCGACCGCGGCATCCCTATCTTTACCTTCGTCAACAAGATGGACCGCCCCGCCCGCGAGCCGCTCGACCTGCTCGACGAGATTGAGGAGGTTCTGGGCCTCGTTCCCGTGCCCATGAACTGGCCCATCGGCGACGGGCCGGACTTTCGCGGCGTCTACGACCGTGCCACCCAGACCGTCCACCTCTTCGAG
>JALZCF010000362.1 GCA_030863245.1 Chloroflexota bacterium | reverse complement strand
CCTCTACACTATCCCAGACGCGATAGAGAAGGCCCATCGCGATCCAGATAGGTTCCAGGTGTTCGCCGTAGCGGGGCAGCGAGTGGGTGCCGGTGGTGCGTTCAAGGATGCGGCCGTGCTGGGAGTTCCATACCACCTGGTCGATGTTGCTCAGGTCATCCGCGCCCGTGACGAAGGCCCCGTGCAGGCGGAGCGCCACGCCCGCCTGGAAGAGGACGTAGGCGAGCATCATCAGGGCAAGCAGGAAGTAGGCGCGGCGCGCTGAGAGGTTAAGCCAGGAAGTGTTCATGCAACGTAGGGGTGTAGACGCGGTTTTTGATCTGTTGGCTCGATTATACCATGGCGGTGCGAGAACAGATAACAACACGTAGTGGATAGGTGAACTCGACGCCAACGACGAGAGAGGTGACGTACAGCGACAATTAAGCGCGCCGCATCCGCCGCCTGGCCAAGTAGGGGCTGTTGTTACTCACGCCCGCTCACAAGTGGCGCACTGGTCGCTACGCCCGCGCTTACCACCAGCTGATCCAGCAGCCTGGCTACCGAGACTTGCTGCGCCGCCGCCGCACGACCGTTGAACCGCTCTTTGACCTCGTGGCGAAACTCATCGGCGCCACCGACAACCAGAAACAGCTCCCCCTGCAGTTCCTGGCCAATGTCCGCACCTGCTTGGCACTGGCTACCTTTACTGTTCAGATTGCGATGATGGCCAATAGTATCTGGGACTTGCCCTTACGCTCCATCTCACATATCTGTGAAGTTTGTTCGTAGGATTTACTTCCGCCCCTCATTTATTTGGGTAATCATTTCAGCAGCGATTTCTGTGAGAGGCCGATTTCGTCCTCGTCCCTCGATGAGCGCCACCTGCTCAGCAGGCAGTTGGGCACGCAGCGCAGCACGAAGCTGCCTCGCCTGCTCACGGGTTTTGCTGTTCGCGGCAGGTTCAGCGAGGATGTGCGCGGCAATTTCCAGCGCCTTCTGGCAGTGGCCTTCTAAAGAGAGTAGCGTCGCGAGCCCTCCCAGTGCATGAAGTGCCTCGGGAATAATTTGCCCTTCAAGCGCAGCCTTCAGCGCCTCAAGCAAGGCCTGGCCCGCCTCGGCTGGTTCACCCGATGCCATCAGTGCCGCTCCCAGTTGGTTCGATACCCGCGCGATGTCCCAGTAGCTGCCCAGGGCGCGACACAAAGCGAGAGATTCGTGGAACCGATCAATTGCCGTAGTGGTTCGGTTCTGCGCGCTGGCGACGAGTCCCAGTTGGTGCAGAGCTATTGCCGTGCCGTACCGATCATCGAGCAGTTCTGCCACTCGCAGTCCCTCTTGGAGCAGCGCTTCCACCTCCTGGTACTTCCCCTGTGTGATCAGGGGGGTACTGCAAAATGTTGTCGAGATTAGCAACCCCCGGTTATTTTCCATAGCGCGATACCGTGCAAGGCCCGCCCGGAAAAATCGCTCGGCCTCCTCGTACTCCCCCTGCGCCAGCGCTACCATGGTCTCCCACGTGTCGCAGAACGCATTAATAAACTGATCGCCCGCTGGAACGATGGCACGACACTTCTTGAGGGCGCGCCCCGCTTGGTCGTAGTCGCCAACGAAAAAGGAGTACATCCCCTGGTACATGAGCGCGTATGCCAACGGCACCGCATCAGGGCTGTCGTGCAGCAGGTCAAGGCTCCGCGCGAGCGAGTTGCCGGCCAGATCCATCGCACCGTTTCGCGTCGCTAAGTGAGAGAGATGGGCGAGTATCTCTCCCAAGGTGTGCCGGTGCTCGTCGTCCGCATCCGCTGGGGCTGCTTGCTGAAGCACTTCCACGACGCGAAGGAACATCGCTGTTCCCTCCTCAAACCAGCTCCGGAACTCGTAGAACCAGTGCAGGGTATCCCCCGCCTGTCGGAGCGCTGCGAGCTGACCGTGCTCGGCCGCCCACAGCCACGCGGCGCGGAGGTTATCGACCTCCGTGCTGATTTCGGACATGATCGCCGCCTGCTCCTTGCTCTGCAGGCGGGCCTGTCGCTCACCAAGCCAGGCACTGTAATAGGCAGCGTGCCGGTCGAGAATCCCTCTATGCGCTTCGGAATCCTCTTTAAGCCGCGCGGCCGCGTACTGCCGGATTATCTCGTGAAGGTCGTAGCGGCCATCGGCCTTGCGTCGCAGCAGTGATTTGTCGACGAGGCTGGCCAGGACGGGCAAGTTGGCTTGCGCAACGCGATGGGCCGCTTCACGACTGAAGCCGCCGTGAAAGACCGACAGTTTTGCTAGCACCTGTCGCTCCGTTTCCGACAGAAGGTTCCAGGAGTGGTCAACGACTGACCGTAGCGAACGATGCCGTGCCGGTAACGTTCCTGGGGAGAGATGCTGCGCGTCGAGGTTACCCACAAGCTCCTGGCCGATCTCTTCCAGTGAGAGCACACGCATCCAGGAGGCAGCAAGCTCGATGCCCAGCGGCATGCCCCCCACTAGCCGGCAGATTGAAGCGACCGTACGCCGGTTCTCAGGCACAAGGTGGAAGCCGTCCATGATGCGCTGCGCGTGCTCGGCGAATAGGGCACATGCAGGATAATCGGCAGGGTAAGGTACGTCGTCGGCAGGTGGCACCGCTAGCCCTGCCAACTCGCGCACCCATTCGCCAGGCAGCTTCAACCGCTCCCGTGATGTGACGAGCAGCGTGATGTGAGGCGCGTGTACCACGAGCTGCTCAAGCAAAGGAAGTGTGGTTTCGGGATCGCTGAGCAGATGCTCAAGGTTGTCGAGGATGAGCAAGGCATGCTTGTCGTGCAGGAAACGCAGCAGTTGAGTAAGGAGTTCGGTCGGGCCAGAAAAATTGAACCCTGATGCAGCGCCAATCGCCGGTACAATCGCCTGCGGTGCTGCCACCGGCGCAAGCGGCACGAAGATAACCCCATCCGGGAATCCCTTAACCTGTTGTGCAACCTCGACAGCCAGGCGCGTCTTCCCAACGCCACCCGGGCCGAGCAGCGTGATCAGCCGGTAACCGGGCTGGCCAAGCAGAGCGCTGAGCATTGCCTGCTCCCGCTCACGACCCACAAACGGCGTTAGATAAGTCGGGAGCGCCCGCGCTCGTACCACGGTCGGTGTCGCCTCTGTTCCAAGTGGCAGCTCTACCCGCTCAGAGGTTTGGCGCGCCGCTCGCATCCAGGACGTGTACGCCTCTTGCTCGAGGCGTAGCACCTCTGCAATCCGTGCTGCCATTTGGAAGGAGGGGCGGCGCCGACCACTCTCCAGTTTGCGAATGGTTTCTGTCGCGCAGCCGACGCGTTCAGCCAGTACATCTTGTGTCAGCCCCTGCTCCTGCCGCAGCGCCTTGAGGCGACGACCAAACTCAGGTGAGTTACTCACGCCCCGTCCCTCCACAGGTATCTTCATGACTCGGCACCGCGATCAGCGCTGTACCGCTACTGTGACGCTATTGTACCACTATTGTGCTGGATGGGTACCTTCCAGATGGATCTTCTATGTGGTGTAATAGGCCCATCTCAAATGAGTAGGGGCATTGCGCACAGTTCTCATTGTACACCGTTATGACAAACTCATCGCGCTTCATGGGGTCAGCCTCCTGGGTCAATAGCTTAGGTGTACTACCCCCCATTGTACTTAGCTCTCGCTCCATGAATCCTCTCCCGTTAGTTGCACAGTGGGTGCGTTAGCATTGATTTCCGCCCAGGAGGCACAGATGTTGACCGTAGACTTGAACAACCTGGAGCTTGAAGAGCTGTGGGGTTAGGATCACCCCACGATGCACAAGCGCGCCACCTTCCCGCACGGGGGGACTCCTGGATACCGAAAACTCCGCGCTGGTCTACTTCGAGCTCGATCCGGGCGACACGCTCCGGTGGCACACCGATAGCGTCGAGGAGGTTATCCTGCTCCTCAGTACTAGTTTATCATGCGACCCGCTGACGCTCTCCCCGCAGCGCCTTCCATCGATCCCGCGATGCTGTTTACCTGAATCCGTCCGAAAGGAGGTAAGGCCTATTGAGCTCCCAGTCCTTACTGGTCTAGCCATCACAACAACCGGTTGATTCTGCTGTATGCTGGGTCGTTCAGCCGACCCTCTTACCTTATGATCCACTTACCCAGGAGATCGAAGATGCGTCAGAAATGTCAACTCATGTTATTTTCCCTCTGTACGGTGGCACTGCTCTTAGCCTTCGTCGGCCTCCTCACCCCAGCCAATAAGGCCCTCGCGCAAGGCGGCGACTGGGAGATCGTCGCCCAAGGACTCGATAGTCCCCGTCATCTGTTCACCGCGCCCGATGGCACCATCTACATCGCTGAAGCGGGCCATGGCTCCGTCCCAGGCGGGGCCACGGCTTCCGCAGACCTGAACACCCGCGCGCGTGGCTTCGAGTTGGGCAGTTCATTGGACACAGCCGAGTGGGATCTCGAGAGTGCGCGCCGGGTCGGCGATAACTGCGTGGCGCCTGTCCCCGAAGACCCCAATTTCCTGCTCTGCATCGGGCAAACGGGTGCCGTGACGCGGATCGCGCCCGATGGCAGCGTCGATCGGCTTGTAGACGACCTCTACTCGCTTGGCGTCTACTCCATGACGGCCGAGGGGCCAGAATTCTATGAGGCCATAGGCCCACAGGGTGTGGCGATGGGGGAGGACGGCAACCTTTACGTCACCGTCGGTTTCGGCCTCGAGCTCTTGCCCGTTAGAGAGATCTTGCCGGAAGGCCAGGAGAACTTGGGGCAACTGGTGCGAGTCATGCCCGATGGCTCCTGGACGAATGTCGCCGATATTGGTACCTATGAAGCAATCAATGACCCGGATAACGATATCATTGACACCAACCCCTTTGGCTTGCGAGCCGTCGACGATGGCTTCCTGGTAGCCGATGCCGGGGGCGATGCGGTCCTCAAGGTGACCCTTGGCGATACCGAGCCAACGATCACGACCGTCGCGGTCTTCACAGACCGCCTAGTCGAATACCCGCCTGGTAGCGGGAATGCTTGGGCGATGGATATCGTTCCAACCTCCCTTGGTGAAAACGCCGCCGGTGAGCACTTCGTGGGTCAGCTGACCGGTTTCCCCTTCCCTCTGGATGGAGCGAACATTTGGCGCATTGGCGAGAACATCGAGCCAACGGTCGCCCTCGAGGACTTCACCACTATCATGGGGGTCCACTTCGATGAGGCGGACAACCTTTACGTCCTAGAGATGTGGACCAACGGGGCACCTGCGTCGGAAGACCTGTCGGGTCTCACCAGCGCCGTGATCCGCGTCGCGTCGGATGGCAGCCGTACGCCGATCATGAACGCCACGTGCGGCCCCGTTCCAGCTACCCCGGGGCTCTGCTTCTCGACCGGCATGACCCTGCACGACGACATGATATACGCCGTCCACTTCGGCATCCTCAGCACCGTTGGTGGAGGGCCAGGTGGCATGCTCGTTCGCTTCCCCGTAGAAGCCGCACCCACCGCCATTACGCTCGGTGACATGAGCGCAACCGGCTCGCCCGCCCTCCCCGTGGCCGCCCTTGCCCTGCTCACCTTCAGCGCCTCCGCTGGCCTCCTCCTCGCCTTGCGCCGCACCCGGCGCCACCACCAGCTCAGCCGTACCTGCGAGGTGCTCGCGAACTGGCTCGCCCGCACGGACCTGCAGATCAACACGCTGGCCCGCGCGGCCCAGGCATGGCCCCGGAGTGAGGTGGTCGAGTTGGGGCGGCTGGACCCAGATCATCCGGAGGCCTCCAGCCCCAATAGATCGGTGCTGGAAGAAGACGTCGTCCTGCTCTACGGCGTAAAATGAAGGGTTGGGGCTCCTCGTTGGCCAGGTCCTGGCCAGTAGGAGCCCCACCGTAGGCCGAATGGAGTGAATCACTGTTCCGCTATCCCGAATCTACCCCGTTCAGATCCAGAGAATCCTGCTATTTGAATGCGCCATAATCCCACTTGTGGTGCATTCACA
>JALZCF010000021.1 GCA_030863245.1 Chloroflexota bacterium | reverse complement strand
GCCCCGTTCGGCCCATCGGAAGGAGGAAAAGGAGCCTACTTGTGGAAACTCAGCAGAGCGCCCGAGAGATAGCCGCGACCCTGGAAGCACCGGAGCGTACAGGGTTGAGTGGTTGGAAATGGCTTGTCGTCCATGGGCTGTGGGCGGTGATAGCCGTGCTGGCTATCACGCTCTTCCTGGTACGTATCGGGGCCCGCGTTGAGATAGTACACCTGGTGGACCAAGGCTTCGCCGAGTTTGGCCTGTTGTCTGAGGAGCGACAGGCGCTCCGGCAACTCCAGCTCTCGCCGCTCGTCTATAAGCAAGCGCTCATTGTCCTCGAAGTGGCCTACAGCCTGTGGTTCTTCCTCGTGGCGATATTTATCAGATGGCGGAAGCCCAACGAATGGATGCCCTCATTCGTCTCGATGGTGCTGCTGCTGATGGGCGGGCTGGGCCTTGGCATGTATACCGGTGGGCTAAGAACTTTGCTCGCGTGGCAGCCCTGGTTTTTTCGCGAATACGTCATGGAGGGCCTCGTCTTGGCCGCATCGGGTATCCTCTTCTTGCTCTTTCCGACGGGCCGGTTCGTGCCACGCTGGAGCTGGCTCGTGGCGCTGATCTGGCTCGCCTGAGTTCCGGTCGCCGTGGGCACCTTTAGCTATCATGATGGAGCGCTACCACACGAGTTGCACGATGAGTTCCGCGTCGCACAGGCGCTCTGGCCCGCCTTCGTGTCGGATTATTTCTGGGTGTGGCTGCACCTTGGGTTCTTGCTGGGGGTTGTGGCGCAACTCTACCGCTACGTGTACGTCTCCAGCTCCGTCGAGCGGCACCAAACGAAATGGGTCCTGTTCGGTCTCATGTTGCCTGTCCTAAGCATGATGCTTATTACCTGGCTGCCGGCCTGGTTGCCCACACAGGGGGCGTTCGGTGCCCTGCGCACGCTCTTAAGCGCCCTCAGGGCCACCTCGCTCGAACTCACCTTCCTCGTCGTGCTACCGTTCACCCTCGCCATCGCCATTCTGCGGTACCGCCTCTACGACATCGATATCCTCATCAACAAGACCCTGGTCTACGCGCTGCTCACGGTGGCCTTAGCCCTGACTTACTTCGGGATCATCGTCCTGCTCCAATACCTCTTCCGCACGCTCACGGGGCAGGATAGCAATGCGGCCATTGTCATCTCGACCCTCGTCATTTACGCCCTGTTCAACCCGTTACGGCAGCGGATCCAGGCCTTCATCGACCGCCGCTTCTACCGTCGCAAGTATGATGCGCAGAAGACGCTAGCTGCGTTCGCTGCTACAGTGCGCAACGAGGTGGAGTTGGAGCAACTGACGGGAGAACTGCTACGGGTCATCGAGGAGACGATGCAGCCAGCGCATATCTCCTTGTGGTTACGCAGTGATGTCCCGGTGCATAAAGAGGACACAGGGCGCAGCGTGGAGCGGTAACGCGCATGCCCTGCTTCGTGTAGGAATTGGTCTATCCCGGCCCCGTGCCCCTCCTCTGTGAATTGTAGGATGATGTGGTATGTTGCGTGAGAGAGGGCGTGGGGGTCCAGGTGGGCAGGCAGCCCTTCGCATAGCGATAGGGCCTACGCGCACCACAACGATCGATACACCGCTTAACTCACCGAGGTAGCACGGCGGCTTGGCAACGTCACTCGAACTCACCTTCGTGGCCACCTTCAGAGCGCACCACGGAACGACACCGGCGCAACGGTGAGGCGCTCATTGAGGTTCACAATGCTGAAGTAGGGGAGGACTTGCCTAACAACACACTAGACGCGGACCAGCTTACTTATGGGAAGGGCGTTTCGCACTCCGAATGGGAAAGTCCTCCGTCCGGTAGTTACTTCATCACGACTACCTTACTCACAGGACCTTCCCTCTGCAATTTCAACCGACTCCCGTTCACTACCGCCTTCTCTGTTTACTGTTCGGTAGCTAGGGAAGTTGGTATAATTGGAGGAAGCACAAAACAAGAAGGGGTGCATCATGAGTGTTAAACCATCTCTCGAAGACGTAGCAGCCGGTGCCGTCAAGCTTCCGCTCGAGGAACGGCTACAACTGTTGGACATTATCCACCAATCGTTGGCGACCAACGCCGGAGCACAACGGGAACAATCGTCCTTGCTGGAATTGCGTGGGTTTCTGAAAACCGATGCCCCTCCACCCAGCGATGATGCGCTGCGGGACGATTACACGGATTATTTGATCGAGAAGTACAGCTAATGCGGGTGCTGCTTGATACGAACATTCTGCTGGACTTGTTCCTGGAACGTGAGCCGTTTGTCGAGGATGCCGCCGCGATTCTGGCCCAGCATCAGCAGGGAGTCTTTGATGGGTATGTCTCCGCTATCACGCCCGTCAATCTGTTTTACATCACGCGTAAGATGAAGGGGGTAGCAGGAGCCAAACGGCTGGTGGCGGAGGTGTTGACCACCTTTGAGGTGTGCCCTGTCACGAGTGCCGTGCTGCGTGCTGCGGTCGCGCATCCAATGCCTGATTACGAAGACGCTGTCCAGTACTTGAGTGCCACGCTGCTCGGTCTCGATGCCATCGTCACGCGCAACACCCAAGACTATCAAGCTGTGACCATCCCCGTGTATGATCCACCACGTTTCCGCACCCTCCTCCGCACCTCCTCCCTAGACGACACCGATCAAGCCAGTACGAGGTAACTGCAGGATATCCGTAGCTACCGCCTTCCGAACCTCTTCCGCACCAAGATAAGCGGGACAGGCGATACGCAATCCATACCGCACGCGGATAGGGAGGAAGGGACTATGCCGCAACCAGGAATAGGAGACAAGGAGCAAAGCTGTCCCTGCTCTGACTGGGCAGGTGCAATTGCACAACGAAGGCATCTGTTGCTGCTGGGGGCAATGCATGGCCGGGAATACCAGGCGACGCCTTTTCGCTTTTGTCCATGGTGTGGGCAACACCTGGCCGTGACCACAGTCCGGCGTGATGAACCGTGACTGGAGAAGTACCGCGGACACAGGGAGCAAGCCTTTTTCGCTGAGGATGCAGGGGGCACACCGTACACGCCCAATCTGCTGCTGGCCGCGCACCCCATTTATGAGTATCACCGAAAGACAGGCGATAAGACAGGCGATCTCCTGGGGACACTAGACTTCATGTTGCGCTTTGTAGAAACAGGGACGCACTTCACCAACGAGTTTTGGGGATATGGATGAACCATTTTACGAGGGACTCGAGGGGATGGTTCACGATCTGGTTGACACGTTTACGTGTTGTCTGGAGGGGAGCCAAGCAAAAGAGCCAACCAAACTTCCCGTGAAATGAACCAGCTCTATATTTCTGCACTTCACCCGACATTCCGCACCCTCAGTGAACGAAATTTGAATTAAGCCTCACGTGTCGCTACAACC
>JALZCF010000294.1 GCA_030863245.1 Chloroflexota bacterium | reverse complement strand
GCACAAACCATTGATTGAGTGCCAGGCCGTCTACGATGATGAGCACTATCTTCGACCCTGCGTCCGTCCTGAGATGGCGTGCGAGGTACCGAGGAATATGATGCACCATCACGGGACCATCGATGGTAGGCTGATTGTACAGCGACGCGTAGTGAGACAGCGCCCACTCCTGCAAGGCGTGGTCGACCTGCGACTCAAGTTCGGCGATGGTCGTGCGGAGTGGCGGGGGCAAGGAAGCTCGGATGCTGTATCCGAGCTGTTGAAAGCCAGCCCACTCACACGCAAAGGCGAGCCAGGTGGTGAATGAGGTGTCGGACGACGGCACGATCTTCGCCAGGCGTGCTAGCGCTTCAGCCAGGTGGTGCAGTTGGGCCTCAGACTCGTCCACTTTTGTCTCGGCAATACCACGAGTGCTTCCAGCGCCCAGCGCAGTCGCTTCTTGCCACGATGGCACGGTACGGACCTCGCCCAACTCAAGCAGATCGTAGGGTAACTGTTCTGCTTCAGCTTGCTCAGTCCGCACGAGCAGCCGACTGTCAGACGACTCACTTTCCAGCGCCTGCCGGTAGCGCAATTCAAACGTCACACGGAAGTGCACCGGATCGTTGTAGGTGAGCAACTCGTAGCCATGCTCCTCGATGCCTCGTTGTACCCCCTCATTCAGGAGCACCCCATCAGGGTCCGCCACCAACAGAAGTGGGGGAGAGCCTCGTAATAGAGCTTGCAGAACACCGTTTTGCCACATAGTCATAGGCTTACACAGACAATGTCTTCGCTCGATTTGACCCCACTTACGGTTCGTTCACCTACTGTGAGACGTTCCGGTAAAGATCGAGTGCTGGCAGGATAGCTTATTATGAGGATTGTTTATTAAATCGGGGTATCGAACCGGCTCTACAGTTCTCTGATTATTTCTGCAATCTTCATGATAAGCTCATTGCTGTCTTTGAGATCGTAGAGCAGAACGGTGAGTAAATTGCCGCGAAAGGAGACGTTCGAGGCACTGTACTGAATCGCAGCGGGACCATGGAACACCTTGGTCAGAACTTCGGTTGCTCAGCCGCATGGACCGGATCACTACCGCGAAGAAAATCGAAATCGCAACCCAACGGCGCTTGCGTGACGTGTTCTTGGTAAAGGCGGCCGTACCCACGAGTATAGATGACAGGCGGCCGCCGCCACTCGCTCCGTCGCCGGCCAAGTTCTTCCGTGGTCACGTTCAGATGCAGTCGCCTGTTCGGAACATCCAGTTCAATCTCGTCGCCATCACGCACGAGCGCGAGGGGACCCCCGATCGCACTCTCGGGTGCGACATGTAGGACAATCGTGCCGAATGCGGTGCCGCTCATCCTAGCATCCGATACACGAACCATATCGCGCACCCCCTGTCTGAGGAGCTTGGCGGGAATCGGGAAATTCCCTACCTCCGGCATTCCAGGGCCGCCGACCGGTCCGACATTTTGAAGGACCAACACGTCCTCTTCGGACACATCGAGGTCCGGCGCATTGATGCGAACGCGCAAATCATCCAAGTTGCGGAAGACGACCGCACGCCCCCGATGATGCAGCAGATGGGGAGATGCCGCGGCATCCTTGATCACGGCGCCATCAGGCGCCAAGTTGCCTCTTAACACGCTCAGTCCTCCCTTCGGATGGAGCGGGTCGTCGAGCGGACGAATGACATCAGGGTCGATCACTTCGGCATCCTGCACGTTCTCGGCGAGTGTTCGGCCCGTCACAGTAGGTTCCTCTCCGTGGAGTAGGGGAAGAAGCTGGCAAAGCACTGCCGGGACACCGCCTGCATAAAAGAGCTCCTCCATCTGATATTTTCCTGTAGGGCGAAGGTTAGCGATGAGAGGGACGCGCTGGCTGATATCATCAAAAAGTGCCAGCGGAAGATCAATATTCAGACGCCCCGCGAGTGCGGAAAGGTGCACTACCGCATTGGTGCTTCCTCCCAGTGCACTTAAAAGGACAATCGCGTTTTCAAAAGCCTTGCGGGTCAGGATGTGGGAGGGCCGTATACCTTTTCTAGCCAGACCAACGATGCGACGCCCAGCATGTTCTGCGAGCCGCAAACGCCTGGAATCAACCGTGGGGATCGCGCCATTGCCGGGAAGCGCGATCCCGAGAGCTTCCGTAATGGAGTTCATCGTGGAGGCTGTTCCCATTACCATGCAATGGCCCGGGCTGCGCACGATGCCATCTTCGATCTCTTTGTAGGTCTCCAGGTCAAGTGTTGCTGCACGAAGTTCCGCTGTCAGCCGGCGGCAATCCGTACAAGCCCCAAGAACAGTGCTGCCGAAGCGTCCATTCAGCATAGGTCCACCGCTCACAACAATCGCTGGCAGATCCGCACTCGCCATACCCATGAGAGCAGCAGGAGTGGTCTTATCACAGTTGACGAGGAGCACGACGCCGTCTAGCGGTTGGCCACGGATCATCTCTTCCGTATCCATAGCTGCAAGGTTCCGGAACAGCATGGAGGTCGGGGAGAGAAAGATCTCGCCTAGAGAAATAGTCGGGAATTCGAGGGGGAAACCTCCCGCTTGCCACACACCCTGCTTGACCGCAACTGCTATCTCTCGGAGATGGCGGTTGCAGTTATTCAGTTCGCTATAAGTATTGCAAATACCGATCAACGGGCGATCCATATCGAGATCGTCGTAGCCCATCGACTTCGTGAAAGCACGATGCGTAAAACCTGCTACACCTGCCTCCCTGAAAAATGTCTCACTGCGACCCGGACTCTTGGTCCGATCTTCATCCTGCATCATGGTGTGACCATTCACTACGCTACCTCGCGCTGCCTTGGATGGTGGAAGGGCGTTGCCTGCATGAGGAAGCAGCTCACCTGATCACCGTACCCATGCTCATTGTAAAGCGTCGATTTTGCCTCCATCGACTGCGATCGCAGTACCAGTAACGTAGCTGGCCGCCTCTGATGCTAGGAAGACCACCATATTGGCCAGTTCCTTTGGTTGACCCAAGCGACCAAGTGGGATAGATTCCACCGAAGCTTGCCGGATCTCCTCAACTGATGTGCCGCGGCGCTCGGCTACAGCCCGGTCTAGTTCGTCGATACGCTCTGTCGCAATGCGGCCGGGTGCGATTACATTGACCAGAATGTTATGCGGTGCGAGTTCCTTTGAGAGTGTCTTGGCCAGGCCTAACACGCCCGTACGCATCGTGTTCGATAACACGAGGTTCGGGATCGGCTGCTTGATGGAGGAGGAGGCAATCGCCAGGATGCGTCCGTATCCAGCCTCTTCCATCGCCGGCACAGCGGCCTGCACAAGCCAGACGAAGCTCATGAGATTTTGATCAACCGCTTGATCCCACTGCTCCTGAGTGATCGAACCAAAGGGGCCAGACGGAGGCCCTCCTGCGTTATGGACCACTATTTCCAATCCACCTAACCGATCAATCGCGGCTCCTACCATCTCTTTCACGTCTTCTTCATTGCTCACGTCACAAACCAGGGCGTGCACTGTCGCTCCAGTCTGTTCGCGTATCTCTTCAGCTGCAGCCTCGATCCGGTCCCGACTGCGGCTACAGATGGCGATGTTACAACCTTCGTGGGCCAA
The DNA here is from genome assembly GCA_030863245.1 of Chloroflexota bacterium. Taxonomy (GTDB): domain Bacteria; phylum Chloroflexota; class Anaerolineae; order Ardenticatenales; family Ardenticatenaceae; genus JALZCF01. The sequence continues at coordinate 5,755 of JALZCF010000294.1, read as the reverse complement.
CCCCAATGCGCAGGCGTAACCCAGTCCACGACTGGCAGCAAGCACTAAGGCTCTTTTCTCTTTCAGTCCAAGTTCCATGTCGGAATTCTCCAAATGATAGGGTGAACCAGGTTATGGAACACCTTACGCCTTTCCACAAAGACGAGCAACAATACGGAAGAGCCGCTCGGTACCAAGACGGAGGAATGCTACTGGAAATCGCTCATCCTTACCGTGAATGGTGGAGGCGAGGTGGGGGGGAGTGAGGACGGGTGAGAAGCCGTAGGCGTTGGCACCACGGTAGCGGAAGAAGCGGGCATCGGTCATGGCAGGCAACATATATGGCGAAACGATACTGCCCGGTACTGTCTCACTCATTACCATTTCAATGGCTTCCATTAGCGGGGAGTGGATTGGGGACTCCGAGCCGGGGTAAAATTGTTTGACATCTATCTCAACCCCGCCACCAAGGATGCTCTCCATCGTGTCTAGCAGCGCCACCTGCGTCACGCCAGGCAGCGTCCGTACATTGACATTCGCGCTTGCTTGATTCGGGATCACGTTCTCCTTGATCCCCCCTCTCACGATGGTCGGGGAATAGACATCCCGCAGTGCGTATTTCAGGAAGCGGCCAACCTCCTCAGGCAACGCGTCGAGGAGGGGATCGATTCGATCAGAAGCGTTACGTCCATTTCTAGCTTCAAGAAAGAGCGGCGCTAACCGCTCGACCATCTCACGGATCGATCCCATTACTCGGCGAGGAGGTGCGAAATTCGCAACAGAGAGTAACGCCTGGCTAATCGTCACTACAGGATTTACCCCACGTGGCATCGCAGCGTGTCCTGCTGTCCCTCGCACAGTGAGCTCCAAGTCACCATAGCCCTTTTCTGCAGTGGCCACCAGGTACACTTCCTTACTGTTCAACTCAAAGCCACGTCCCCCTTCTCCGAGGACATACTCCGCCTCGACTTTGTCGTAATGGTGCTCTACCACCCACTGCGCTCCGTGTTGTCCGCCTGCCTCCTCATCGGCCACCGCCAACAAGATCAGATCCCGCTGCAGCGGGAGATCGAGGCGCTTTACGAGCAGCATGGTCATTAGCTGCATCGTGAGCAGGTTTTTCATATCCATTGCGCCACGGCCCCAGACATGGTCATCGTGGATTTCGCCGCCGAAGGGGGGGTGAGTCCATTCATCCGGGTCGGCATAGACAACATCAGTGTGACCAAGCAGGAGCACTGGACCTGCAGAATGGCCACTAGCGAGGCGCGCTACCAAGTTTGCACGGCCCGGCCCTGACTCGAGGATGTCGCTCTTGATACCCACCCCAACCAGTTTGTGCTGGATATATTCCGCCGCCTGCCGCTCGTTGCCTGGAGGGTTGGTCGTATTTAGCCGAATTAAATCCTGCAATACCTGGATGGCTTCTTTACCAGCGGCGTCCCAATCAATTGTGTAAGTCATCCCGTTTTCCTCATGATGGTGCCCGTCGCGTTTGCATGCCGGCGAACATTTTTACTAGTGCTGTGACATGATCCACCATGCGCTTGAAGATAGCCTCGCCTTGTGCCTCGCTGGCATAAGCAGGGTCGCCCCACCCCCCGCTCTCCTGGGAAACATCCTGTAGACGCAGTGCCATATTCAAGGGGAAATTCTCAAAGGTGGGTGTCATGCCCCCTTCGAGAGGGAGCCCCTGGAATGATTGGGCTGCTTCATTTGGCACAACGCGTGAGAGGTCCACCATCTCGGGTTCTAGATACTTGGCCAGCGATAGGCCGGGGTCCGCCCCATGCCCTCGTGCGGCGGTATAGTTGGGCGAGACCTCACGCATGATAGCAGGGGCCAATCGGCCCGGGTTGATCCAGGCCAGCAACACACCCAGCTCGTCGCGCACCTTGTTAGCCACATGGTCCATCAAGGGTTGATTCGGTAGATGCATCATCAAGAAAAGAAGATGATCGAAACCATGTCGAATGAGGGAGCGCGCAACATCCTCGTAGACCGCGCTGACCACCTCCGGGCGCAGCGTGATGGTACCAGGAAAGTCCTGGAAAAGCGCTGAGTAGCCGAAGGGTATCGTAGGCAGGACAAGCGCATTCGTCCGATGCGCCACCTCCTCAGCAAGTCGCTGCGGGACCAAGCACTCCAGTCCAACGTATGTGTAAGGCCCCTGCGTTTCGACTGTACCTGCAGGAATAAGAATGACAGGATTGTGCTCCCGCACATCGCGAATCTCCTGCCAGCTCATGAGATGCCAATGAATCTTCTTATCCATAGCGGTTCCTACAACTTTTGTCTCGCGGTCGTCTGGTACGTCGCCAACATCCGCTTCATCCGGCTCGCTGCCTCCTTAATGCGGTCCAACGGCTGGAGCAGGCTAATACGAACATACTTTCCGCTCTCGTCCCCGAACATTGTAGCCGGATAGATGAGTACGTGCGCCTCCCGTAGGAGCCGCTCACAAAACTCAGGGGCGGGCAAACCAGTAGTGGAGATGTTGGCGTAGACATAGAAGCCACCAGCAGGATAACCGTAGGTCATACCTATCTCATCGAGCGCGTCCATCATGTAGTTGCGCCGCTCGGCGTATGCCTGGCGCATCGCCTCCACCGGTTCCTGAGGACCGGTCACGGCGGCCAGCGCGGCAAATTGAGAAGGGGTACTGGCACTGATGCTGAAGGTGTGACGGGGTTCGATGAGCAGGCGGATGAACGGCTGCGGAGCCGCTAGATAGCCAACGCGCCAACCTGTCATAGCGTAGGTCTTGGAAAAACCATTGACGGTTATGGTGCGTGCTTTCATATCGGGCAAACTGGCGATGGACAAATGCTCGGAGCCCTCAAAGATCAGCCCCGAGTAGATCTCATCACTGATGACAACCAGGTTGTGCTGTTTGGTAACCTCGGCAATCTCTCGAATGACATTGGGTGGCGTAACCGCACCTGTAGGATTATTAGGCGTCACGAGCACGAGGACTTTCGTGCGATCGGTGATGCGTCCCTCAATCTCCTCCGGCATCAATGCGAAGTCATGCGCCTCGTGAGTCGGCACAGGAACAGGGACACCGCCAAAGAAGCGTATGTCGTTGATGTAGGAAGAATAGCCCGGTGAGGGAAGCAATACCTCATCTCCCTCATCGATCAATGCCAGCATGCATAGTAGCATTGCCTCTTGTGCACCGCCGGTCACAATAATCTCGTCGGCACCGTAATCTAGGTTGTTCTCCCTACGCAGTTTCTCGGCAATTGCCTCTCGCAGTTGGAGCAGGCCCGCCGGGTGGGTGTAGTGATGCTGGTTATCATCGAGCGCCGCTTTGGCAGCCTCGACAATATGCCGCGGCGTGTGGAAGTCAGGGTCACCTCGACCAAGCGAGATAACATCCGGCAGATCCGCCGCAATTTCCAACATGCGCGTCCGGAAAGAAACATCTGCTATTGGGATCCGTTCTGCTAATGCAGCGAGGAGCGGCGAATCCGTCATGATGGGCTTCCTTTAGCTAGTTCAGACGTAAAGCGACATGGGCCGAGCCGTGAGGGACCACCCACCATCCACCACCAGTGTGTGGCCAGTCATGTAGGCCGAGGCATCGGAGGCGAGAAAGAGCATCGGTCCCACCAGATCTTCGGGCTGTGACATACGACCTAAGGGGATGTGATCAACGGTGGCTTCCAACAACTGTGGTTTATTATGCCAGGTTGCGCTGTTTTCGGGTGTCTCCACGGCCCCGGGTGCAAGACCATTTACCCGTATCCCGTAGGGAGCCCACTCCATCGCCAAGGCGATAGTCAGGGAGTTCAATGCACCCTTGCTAGTGATGTAGGAACTGCGGTTGAAGTTGCCCCGGTTGGCAATAATCGAGGAGATGTTGATGATGCTACCGCCCTTCTCTTGTTCCACCATGACATGGGCAACAGCTTGGGCGGCGAGGAAGGCGCCGCCGACGTTCACTTTCATCAGGTGATCCCACGCCTCTTCGCTGTGATCGAGCGCGAGGGCCGTCACCCGCGTAGCCGCGTTGTTGACGAGCACATCCACCGTGCCATATCGGGCGACGACCTCATCCACCATTTGATTGATCGAGATACTCTTGGCCAGATCACAATGGACGAAGCTAACATCGTATCCCTCATTGCATAAGCGTGAGGCCGCTGTTTGTCCTGAATCGACATTCCGGTTCGCGATGACCACATGGGCCTGTGCCTCGCCTAGGCCACGGGCTAATCCGAATCCAATTCCACGGTTACCACCCGTGACGATGGCTACACGCCCCTTCAGATCGAAGAAGTTCATCTGCTCAACTCTCTTCCCACCTAAATAGCCTCGCTAGTGGCCGATTCGCTCTGGACCGGGTTCGGTCGTCCCCTTCGCATCGTACCGCAGTGGATCATAAGGTGTGAGATCAATGTCCGTCTCCCCATCTACGATCAGATCACTAATGATCTTGCCGTGAATGGGCGAGAGCGTGATACCGCTGTGGCCCACGGCGATGTAATAACCAGGAATGTGCGGGATTGGCCCCAAGAAGGGGACGCCGTCCCTCGGCATGGGCCGAAGGCCCGAATAGTGGCGCTCAATAGCCAGATCGGCCGTTGCGGGCACGAGGCGAGCGGCATCGGCCCTGATTTGGTCAGCAGCCTCTGGCGTGGTCGACCAGTCGAAGCCAACGTCTTCCATCGTAGTACCCAGCAAGAAGCGCCCATGCCTATCCTGACGTACTGTTGACATGGGGGTCGGGCAAATTATCTCAGTTGGCTCGGTAACAAGAATCTGTCCGCGTTCCGGAAATAGTTCGATGTTGATTCCGACCATCTCCGCCGCTTGGGGTGCCCAGGGGCCAGCAGCATTGACTGCGTAGGCAGTCCCAATGCGACCCCGGTTGGTGAGGACTCCCTTGACCTCGTGGCTCTCATCATCCAGGTCGAAGTCGGTCACCTCCGTATCCGACATGATGGTGACACCAGCTCGCTCACAACCGCGCTCCAAGGCTCGTGTCCATTTGATTGGATCGCAATCGCCATCATAAGGGCTCCACACAGCGCCAACCACCTCTTTGGATGCCCCCGGCTGCAATTCCCAGACCTCCTCTGGAGAGATCATGCGTCCCTCGAACAGAGGACTCCGGCGCTGTCGCTCCAAGACAGCCGAATACTTGTCGTACTCTGCCTGCGTCATACAAAGCTTTAGCCCACCACGCTCCTGACGAAGCTCCACATCCTCGCCCAGCTCGTCCACCATCTCGGGCCACATCAAGCTGCTTTTTAGGTTCAGCTCCATGTAGTAATACGGCTCTTTGATACTCACCCATACTAGGCCGAAGTTCTTAGTACTCGTACCAGCCCCCGGCTCCTTCTTGTCGACCAGCGTTACATCCTTGCCGCGCTTTGCCAACTGATAGGCAACAGAACATCCTACCGCTCCTCCACCAACGACGACGGCTTCTGTTTCATGTATTGTTTTCATGATCCAGCTCTCCATGACATGAAGCAGGGCTAAGCCTGCGCGGTTTCACCGAATAGGACTTTCCCATCCTCATAAGCCAAGCGTCCACCCACGATCACAGTGTGAACGTTGGACAGTTGCTCGAGGGGTGCGATGACCACATCGGCAATCTTGCCGGGAACCAGCTCGCCACGCTCTCCGACGCGCGGGATGGCGCGAGCTACGTTACGACTGGCCATCGCAATCGCTTTCGGCAGATCGATGATGTCGTCTGCCACCATATGTTGGATACCCAGCAGGATGCTGTCCCAGTACCCACCCGCGTAGTCTGTGCCGA
>JALZCF010000293.1 GCA_030863245.1 Chloroflexota bacterium | reverse complement strand
ATCGCGCCCCATTCATGTTGACACCATCTTCCCAACCTTCGCCACTTTGTGGTTAGCTCTTGCACGGGGACAGGGCACCGCCTCGGACTATCTCAAAGCCCTCACGACGAGGCAACGACGTGCCTTGCAAGCAGAGCTCCGTGCCATCTTACCCATCCAGTACGATGACTCGATCCGCCTGCGGGCACGTGCCTGGGCCGTCCGTGGCGTACGCCCCGTGGCCTGAAGAAGGGATGCACAAGAGCTGCCACATAGGTTCCTCTATGAACGGTCAATGTATGTGGTGCATCTTTTGGAAGCCTTGCTCACTGTATGTTGAACCTCATCGTAATAGATGAGAAAGGTATTTTTCTGGTGGCTTATACCATTACCGTTGGTTCGATTCGTTGCCATATTCTGGAGGATGCGCGGCACCTTCTCGATGGGGGCGGCTTTTTTGGATTAACACCGCGTCTTCTCTGGCAGCGCGTCATCACTCCCAAAGAACACAATCTGGTGCCTGCCAGCACCCGCTCGCTGTTAATTGAATCCGATGTCGGATTGATTCTCGTGGATACAGGCTGGGGCGACAAATTGGACGCCAAAGCACGACAGATCTTCGGCATTGGCGATCATACGGATCGGCTGGTGCGGGACATGAACACGGTCGGCTTCCAGCCTGAAGATGTAGGCATTGTCCTGCTGACCCACCTACATGGGGACCACGCAGGTGGGGCAACCCGCTGGGATACGCCCGACCAGACTCCCGGTCCTGTGGTTCCCACCTTCCCCAATGCCCGCTATATCGCGCAGCGACTCGATCTGGCCGACGCCAGCTTCCCCAACGAGCGCACGCAGGCCACCTATGACGCCGCTAACTGGCAACCCTTGATCGAGCGCGACATGCTGGACATCGTGGACGGGCCGCAGCAGCTGGCCCGCGGGGTGCGAACGGAGGTTGCACCCGGCCACACTGACGCGATCCAGGTACTCTGGGTCGAGGACGGCGGAGATAGTTTACTCTTCCTGGGAGATGCCTGTAGTTGGGCGGTACACCTGGAACGTCTCGCCTGGGTGCCCTCCTTCGATATCTACCCAATGACCAGCATCGAGACCAAGCGCCGCCTCCGTCACGAAGCCGAGAAGCGGGATGCCCTCCTCCTCTTCCAACACGATCCCCGGATTGTAACTGGGCGCCTCAAGGAAGGCGAACGCCGACCCCTTGTAGAGCCGGAGCTCACCGAAGACGATGCCCAGAAGTGACTACGAGCTGATCCGGGATTGTCGTAACGGAGACTCGAAGGCGTGGAGAGAGGTGCTCGACCAGTATGAGCGTTTGGTCTACTCTATCCCGTTGAACTACGGGCTCTCGCCCGCCGATGCAGCCGACATAACCCAGTTGACTTTTACCATCTTCATGCAGAGCTTGGATGAGCTGAAAGATGACAGTCGCCTTGCGCCCTGGCTCGCCACCGTCGCCAAACGACACACGTGGCGACTGCTCAAACGCAAGCGCCGTGAAAGTGTCGATCCCGAAGAGAATCTGAGCGACAAACGAATCCTCCACGGCGCGGTGGATACGCACAATCCGATGGAGCGTCTGGCGATGCTGGAGTGGGTCAACCAGGGGTTGAGCCTGCTGCGCGAGCGTTGCCGGAAACTGCTACTGGCCCTCTATTTCGATCCGAATGAGCCTTCCTATGAGGATGTGGCTGAGCGATTCGGGATGGCCGTAGGTAGCATTGGACCCACTCGTGCGCGTTGTCTGAAGCGCATGAAAGAAGCATTGGAAGCAGTTAGTTGAGAATTCATGTATTTTTCGGTCCAGCTCGAGGCATTTGTAAGGTGACGGGGATTGGCATAAGGTAAGTGGAAAAGGTGTAGCATGAGAAATTCTAACTCCGATCACTTTACGCGGCTCGTGGATTGGCTCGAAGGCAATCTCTCCGAGGCGGAGAGCCAAGCCTTGGACAAAGAGTTGGCGGAGATCGATGAGGTGACCAAGGCTGACATCGCATGGCTCCAGCGCTTCCGGCAGGCGAGCCAGGAACTCAGGGTCGCTGCGCCGCCACCGAGCGTCCGAGAGGAGTTGGAGCGCCGCTTTGAGCTCTTTGCGGAGGAGCGCCGCCTGCCGGGTTTTCTGCAACGATTGATAGCCGTTCTATCCTTTGATAGCAACGCGCGATGGGCAACCGCTGGAGCGCGCTCGGCCACGACACAGGGGCTGGAGCGACAATTGATCTTTACTGCCGGAAGTGTAGAAATCGCCCTGAACCTTCAGCCACGGCAGGGGAATCAACAGGTCGATCTGGCGGGGCAGGTCTTCACGGGTAGTACAGAAGGCATTCCTATCCTAAGCGTGCAACTGCTGCGCGAGAGGGAGGAAGTATCCATTACGACTACGGATGAGATAGGCGAGTTTGATTTTGAAGGGATCTCGCCTGGCGAGTACGAGATGATCGTGAGTGGCGATCAGATGGAGATCGTATTGGCGCCCTTGTCGCTTCAGGTGTAGGATACCTTCTAACATAGTGCGTGGTGCGTGGTACGTAAACTATCCTTGCAGTCGGCAAGCTTACCAATATCGTTCGAAGTTCACGCACCACGCACCACGCGCTACGTCCCACCTGAAACCAGCCTTGCTACAGCTGCTCGGCCCAGTACTAGGCAGATTTATCTTCGTTTATGCCCACTCCCGCCAACAACCCGGTTGATGATGATTGGCTGGATGCCCTGCTGCGACTTGCCTCCGTTGATCAGCAGGCTTCCTTCCTGCAAGCAGCCGGATGGCTGAACGAAAACGGCCTGTCCCAGTTGCTAGGGTTGGCGATGACGCTGGCCCGAAGTGATCCGGGTAAGGCTCGCCAGCTCACTACGCTCTGTGCCGATCTAGCCGAGCGGGTCGACGCGCCCCACCTTATCCCCCGCGCCACCTACCTCCGTGCTCAAACCCATGCCATCAATGGAGAGCTGAACATCGCCCTCCAGTTGACCAAGGCCGCTCGCAGCGGGTACGAGGCGCTCGGTGAGCAACTGGAGGCTCTGCGGACCAACGTAGGACTGATGCGCGTCCTGAACGAGCTAGGTCGTCACCGAGAGGCTCTCCATGCAGGTGACAGCGTGCTGCGGGCCCTGACTACCGCTGATTCTCCGTTAGGCGAACCGGAGGAGGTCACCTTGCTTGTAGCCCTGGTCAACCAGAATCGGGGTGTCTGCTACGAAACCATCGGACGCTACGACGCGGCGCTGGATGCCTATGCTGCGGCCGAGGACGCATACACCATCTTGGAGATGAAGGAGCGAATTAGCGATATCCGGAACAACCGGGGCATCGTGCTGACGCACCTGGGGCGTGTCAGCGAGGCGCTCGAAGCTTTCAAGATGGCCGTCGTCATTCGCGAAGAGGCAGGGCTCACGCTGTTGCAGGCTCAAACGCTGAGCAATATAGGCGAGGCACACCTTCTGCTGGGCAATTACACGCGCAGCCTACACTCCTTCGAGGAGGCGCGCAGGCTGTTCGACTCGCTGGACGCACGGGCTCACCAGCATATTCTCCTGCGCAAGACTGCCGATGCCTATCTGGTTCTCAATCTGTATCCAGAGGCTGTAAGCGCCTATCGCGAGGCAGTCGAGTCGCTGGAGGACGCAGGTATGGCGGACCATCGTGCGCGCGCTTTATGGGGATTTGGTTCCGCGCTGCTCGCGCTATCCCGTCTCGAGGAGGCAGAGGCTGCGCTGAGCCAAGCAGCGCAACTTTTCGCGGCCGCGGATAACGTGCCTATGCTCTGCAGCGTGATGCTGGAGCAGGCGGCAGTGCAGCGCGCGCGGGGTGATTCAGAGGGTGCATGCAAGACAGCCCAGCAAGCGCTGGAATTGGTGGGAGGACAGGAGTGGCCTGTCCAGCAGATCTATGCATCCATGCGCGTGGCCGATCTTCTGCTGCCCAATGCGAGCGTGGCGGAGCGGTACCTCCTCGCCGTCGCGCCACTGGTTAGTGATCTAAGACTCCCACAGATTCAATACCGTTTCAACAGGCGCATGGGGCACCTGCGTCTCCTTCAGGAACAGGAGGAGGAGGCCCGCTCCTATCTAGAAGAGGCAGTCACGCAGATCGAGGGACTACGTGGTACGTTGGCCCAAGAGGCGCTGCGTACCTCCTTCCTCCAAGATAAGACGGCTGCCTACGAAGAATTGATGCAACTCTATCTCTCCCATAATGGCGAGGCCGATGTGGCGCGCGCCTTTGCCATCGCGGAGCAGGCCAAATCCCGCACGCTCGTCGACCTGCTAACCGGGGTAATCGAAGGAGCTGGCTCCACGCCGGATGACCAGGCGCTTGCCTACCAACTGCAGGTGCTGCAGGCGGACCTCAACGCAGTCTACAATCAATTCTTACAGGGGGATGGACGGGGAGGTGAACGCTCGCTAGCAGAGCTGCACGATCGTGCCGTGACCTTGGAGCAGCAGATCCGTCGACTCCAGCTAAAAGCCATGGGGCGGGTGGATATCCGCGATCGTCTCGCTACACCACTCTCCCTCGAAATGCTCCAGGACCAACTTCCTCCCGATCTCTCACTACTGGCATACCATATTATGGGCAATGAGATCCTTGCCTTCGTTAGTCATCTTGGGCGTATTCAAGTGGTCCGTGAGGTGAGCCAGGTATCGGTGGTGCAGCGATTGTTACAGCGGCTGAGTATTCAGTGGGATCGCTTCCGCGCGGATCGCGATTTCGCACAACGGAACATGGTCGTACTGCTACAATCGACGGAGCGGGTGCTGTCCAATCTCTACGACGAGTTGGTGGCTCCCCTCATTCCGCTACTAAATGGGGGAGTGGATAGCAATGTGGTGATCGTGCCACATGGCGTACTGCACCAGGTACCCTTCCACGCGCTGTACGACGGGCGCGAGTACCTGATCGATCGCTGGGAGATCTCCTATGCACCCAGTGCCACGGTATTTGCCCTGTGCCAGCAGCGACGGCGATATGACATGAGCCGGGGGCTAGTCGTTGGCGTGCCAGACGAACTCATCCCGGCTGTGGCGACGGAAACGCGTTTGGTGAGTCAGCAACTCGGGGAAAGTGGTGTTCATACCCAACAGCTGGTTGGCGAACGCGCCACACCCGTCGCACTACGCAGCGCGACTACCCGTTGCGACCTCTTGCACTTTGCCTGTCACGGACTGTTCCGCGCTGACAACCCGATGTTTTCGGCATTGAAACTGCACAATAGATGGCTCACAGCCGCCGACGTAATGCAGCTCAAGCTCGACGATGCCTTAGTGACCTTGAGCGCGTGTGAGTCCGGACGGAGTCACGTAATTATGGGGGACGAGGTCATTGGGTTGCCACGGGCCTTCTTGGGTGCAGGAGCGGCGACGCTTGTCGTTTCGCTCTGGCTCGTCCAGGATGAGACCACGGCCAGGCTGATGGCGGATCTGTACGACCGCCTATGCCATCAGATCCCACCCGCCACGGCGTTGCGAGCGGCCCAACGGGCCCTCAAAGAGCAATCGCCACACCCCTATTACTGGGCCCCATTCTTGCTGATCGGCAAGCGATGACGGTTCTCCCTACGTCGCATGCTCATCGCCCAGATCCAATTCCACGATTTTGATGTATCAAACAGCCTACTCAAACGCATATTATTAGTGTAGGGCACGGTCAGACAGGCAGTAAACAGATTTGGGAGTGCGGATCATGAATAATCGACGATTTATCCGGTCGGTGACAGCAGCGTTGTTGCTGCTCCTTTCCTTTCTGAGTGTCGTTCATCCGCCTCTGGCTCGAGGCGATAATTTGTTGGAATACGAGCCGGGCCAGCTCGTGGCAAAGGTTAATACGCTGCTGGGAGATATTCAAACGCTTAATACAACCTATGGGACCACTACGATTGACTCGCTTATGGGCCGTGACGATATTTTCCTCCTGGCGGTCCCCACCGGCAGCGATCCAGCACAGCTGGCTGCGACCATGAGTCTCGATCCACTGGTAGAGTACGCAGAACCGAACTACACTCAGTATTCCCCTGAAGCCCACACCGACCGTAGCTATGCCTGGGGTGGATCAGATACTGGACCCCTAGCACAACAGAGCACTGACATGCAATTGGATGACTCACACGCGATTGGTAGGGGAACAGGTACGATCGTTGCCGTGCTCGACACGGGCGTACAATTGGACCATCCGCTACTGGTGGATCGGCTGACCTTGGTGCAGTACGATTTTGTGGAGAACGATACAGTACCGGCCGACGAGCCGGATGGGGTGGACGACGATGGCGACGGTGTGGTGGACGAGTCGGTAGGTCATGGTACCCACGTAGCAGGCATTGCCCACCAGGTTGCGCCAGAAGCCTCTATCATGCCGCTACGCATCCTGAACTCCGACGGGCGCGGCAACAGCTTCTGGACAGCAGAGGCCATCCTTTTTGCCGCCTCAAACGGGGCAGATGTGGTCAACCTGAGCCTCGGCTCCTCTCAACCGTCAGCACTTCTTAAGGACATGGTGGAAGAAGTTGCTGCGAGCGGTGTGGTGGTGGTAGCGGCGGCTGGCAACATGGGTGCCGATGTCAAGCAGTATCCCGCTGCCGAGGCGTGTGCCATCGCGGTTGCATCGATTGACAGGCAGAATCACAAATCCTCCTTCTCAAACTACGGTGACTGGATCGACATCGCTACTCTAGGAGAATCGATCTATAGTGCCGTCCCCATCAACAGCTACGCGTGGTGGAGCGGCACCTCGATGGCGACACCCATCATTGCGGGCCAGGCGGCGTTGCTACGTGGGGTGGATCGTGGGATGACGCTAGACGAGATCGGTCTGTTACTGGGCGGTACTGCCCTGCCGATAGACAGTGGGGACCCCACCTATAGGGAGCTGCTCGGGGCAGGTCGTGCCGATATTTACAGTAGCCTCACCGCGCTGGTCAACGGAACCTCACCGGAGAGCGACGCGAACCTGTTCGGCGGCTGCAACTGACAACACTGAGAGCGACAACGAGCCCTGCCGATTGGCAGGGCTCGTTGTTATAGGGCATAGTTGGAGGGAACTCAGGCCAAGGATCACCTAGAAGTACCATCAGCCTGGGTTTGAGAGCAACCTACTTGCCAATCCCAGACATGCAGCGCAGATGCTCAGTGCCCAGCTCTTCAACCCAAACCTGTGCGATTAGGAGTCTTGCTCTTTCAGTCCTGGTTAGGGTGCTAGGATCTCGGAAAGCATTTTGAACTCATAGCCTTCGGCCATTAGTTCTGGCACGATCTGCTGCAGGGCCTCGGCTGACGCACGGCTGCTACCATGTTGGACGATGATGGCGCCGGGACGGGTGGCGCGGCGGATGGTCCACGCAATCTCCTCGGCGGTGACTCCCTCAACCCAGTCCATACTGTCCATCGTCCAGTTGACAATGTAGTAGCCCTCATCCTGAACAACTTGGCGAACCAGGTCGTTTGTGTAGCCGAAGGGTGCACGGAACCAAGGCTTGGTCGTGGCGCTCGGATCGACAGCCTTCACTGCCGCCTCGGTGCGGCGCAGCTCGTCTAAAATCTGCGCTGGGGACATCTCAAGGAAGCTGCGGTGGCTGAAGGAATGGTTGGCCAATTCGTGACCGTCGGCAATCACATCGCTGACGACCGCCGGGTCGGCCTCGACACCACTACCGAGCAGGAAGAAAGTAGCTTTGACGTCGTGCTCGCGTAGTACCGCTAGAATCTCGCGCTGAACCTCCGGATCGGCGCCGGTATCAAAGGTTAGGGTGATCCACTTCCGATCGTCGCGCCCCAGTTGGATCTCGGGAGAGCCGGCAATGCCCATGTTGGTGGTGAAGGTCGGGATGGCCTTGAGCGGCGGTGGGGGCCACGCGTCAGGCGGTATCGCGCCGATCGGGAGCTGGATCGGCTCGCCAACCTGGATAATGCTACTTTCCGTCAGGCCGTTCATCGCCATCATCTGCGCCAGGTCAATCTCGGCCTGCAAGGCGATCCTCCCGTAAGTATCCCCTGGGCGTGCGCGGTAGGTAATGATCTCGGCCGTGCGCTCCGGCACAGCGCTTGGACTTGGTATCGATGTTGGGCTGGCGGTCGGGCTGGCGGGTTGTGTTGGGC
>JALZCF010000279.1 GCA_030863245.1 Chloroflexota bacterium | reverse complement strand
CTGGAGGACTCGTAGGGTAGACATCGAGCTCTTGCTAGACGTGGTTCGAGAGTTGGGGGCTAAAGCGATGGCGACTCATTGAAGTTGACGCTTAATGAGGCTCATGAGTAGGCGCGGCGACCCACTGCAGTGGGAACTACGAACGCATCGGGGGCTTGAAGGCGCCCGTGGTATCAGTTAGGAGGTCGGCGTGTGGTAAGGTTGCAGGCAAGGTTGCATCCTGACCCCCTGTGCAATCTTGCAACCTTGCAATCTTGGCTGCCATCTTGCCAAGGGAGGTGGGCTAGCGGATGGGGGTGTACGGGAGGTGTCGCAGGAACGAGAGGGGAAGTAGAGAAATCGGTCGGTACGTGAGGCAGCGACTGCAAGTCGCTTCCTGAAAGCTACCGTCGGCTGGAAGCCGACTCCACGGAAGCGGCGGGAGGAGTGGGGAAGTGACTAAATTGGCTAGGGGTGGTGGCCGCGGGCTAGACGCGTACCGCCTTCTCTGTTACAACTGCTTCTCCATGTACCATTCCTCCCCCTCGTCGTTGCGGGGAATGTGCTTAAAGCCCTGCCTCAGATAGAAACGCTTGCCCAGTTCATTGTCGCGATGCACGAAACAGAAGTAGCGGTCGTACCCCTTCGCGGCGACGAACACCTCACCAAGCCGTAGCAACCTATGCCCGATCCCTTGGCCGATGGCCGAGGGGTGCAGGTAGATGCGCAATAGTTCGACTGCCTCCTTGCCTTCTGCCATGTGGCAATAACCAAGCACTTCCCGAGCCAATACCGCTACATAGAAGAAGTGCTCTCCTGCCTCGACACGTGGCAGCAGCCCACCTAATACGGTCGGATCGTAGTTTCTGTTGACAAAGCGCTCGATGAAGTCAGGTGAATAGATATCAGCGTAGGTGTGCTGCCAAGATGCGAGGGCGACATCATAGACTCCTGGAAGATCCTGTGCCTGGATTTCCCGCAATACAATATCGCTCATTGTCCAATCACTCCCCTGCCTCCCCGAGCCCCGGCAGCATCACGACGATGTAGCGCGGCGGGGCGAGACGGTCTACCAGTCGGCTGGACAGTACGCTAACCGTGCTTGTCAAGGTAGTCCCAGTAACCGGCAAAGGGGTTCGGGTTGAGAAGATAGTGCCGGTAGTGGTGGAAGTGGTAGCGGCAGTCGTCGATCAGCGATTGATAACGCTGCTCCATGCCTACTTGCTGCACGAGCTGAGAAAATGCCTCCAGCTCCTGCTCCAACTCCAAGCAGTCGTCGGCCGAGACCCCCTTCCCAAAGTCGCCCAGCACGCCCCGTGGCACATCGTGAAGGGAATAGTCGAACCACCACGCCCGTTCTTCGATCAACATCCGCCGCGCGCGATCATCGGCCCTAGTTTAGCTCAAGGCCTAACATATCTCCACTCCACAAGACGACGTCAACGGGTAAGATCTCAGGCAAGATTGCATCTTGACCCCCTCTGCCATTATGCAATCTTGCACCCTTGCAAGCTTAACTCCCCGCCAGCAGGCGGCAGGCGGCAGGCGGTTTCCATGAAGAGGGTAATCCCAGTTGTAGTGTGAACATAGTAGACACTTTAGGGTGAGCGCGGCGGATGAACACTAAAGTGTTTACTACGAACCTTTCGTCGCCTCTTGGTAAAGCTTGGTGCCACAACGGGTATAGGGCAGCCGGATGAAAGACAGCGCGTACCCTACCCCACTCATCCTTCATCCTTCATCCTTACGTACCGCCTGGTTTCTCTTGGTGCGCCACGCTGGTGGTGGCGGCACGGCCAGCGCCGGGCGAGAAGAAGCTCTCCTGGTTTGCGAACACGACTACTATAATACCTCTGGGCGATCACCTATGATCGCAAGTGGCTTGTACGTGACCTCTTCATGGCATCCGATCCCATGTTCGCTTGCCGTGCGGAGGAGCATGCCCGCAAGGTGCGATTTGTATATCGTACCTTGTAGCACAATCATTGCCCTTGGGGGGCGGCAACACCCTGCTACCCATCCATTTATAATACGAAGCGAGGAAACATGTTACAGACGGTTGAAGCTATCATTGATGAACAGGGTCAGGTGCGTTTGTTAGAGGCGGTCCAACTATCTGGCGCACGGCGAGCGTTCGTGACCATTTTAGACGAGGAGCCGCTCGCCCCACCCTCCGACACGGCCTTGGCAAGCGAACCCGCCCTTTCAGATTGGAACCGGCCGGAGGAGGATGAGGCATGGTCGTACCTTCAGCCGGATCAGTAGTCCTTGTGCCGTTCCCCTTCTCCGACTTATCGCGTTCCAAGTTGCGACCTACCATCGTTCTAGCGGATGCTGGACGAGGTGACTGGATTTTGTGTCAGGTCACGAGTAATCCCTATGCTGACCCACACGCAGTCTCCGTCACAGCGGCTGATTTCGATACGGGCTCATTGCGTGTCACAAGCTATGCTAGACCTGGCAAGCTCTTTACGGCCAACAGTAGTCTGATGGTAAGCGAAGTCGGGCGATTGAAGAGCCAATCGTTCGCGCGCATCCTTGATGCCGTGGTCAACCTGCTGGAAGCGAGTCGTTAGATCAAGCATTACACACCTGAATGACGATGTGGTTGCAGTTGGTGACCGCGTGGCGGTATTTGAGTGACACCTTGCCCGCGTGACCATCAGCCCCACACGGGAGGAAGTCGACACCTCCCTCCAAGCCGAACGGGATAGCTGGGGAGCGTAAGGTTGCTGTAGAGCAAGGATTACGGCCGCCTCTAGGGTAGCCTTGTCGATCCCACCAGAAACGAACTACCCGAGGTCATCCAGCTCTTGAGTCGCGAGGCCGCTGCCTATTTGGAGGGTCTCGATGAACGACCGGCGCGCTCCGCGACAGTAGTGGAAACGCTTGAGTTCTTCAATGAACCGCTGCCCCAGGTTGGCGCGGGCGCGGTCCAGGCCCTGACCGCCCTCATCAACGAAGGCATTGACGCTTCGGTAGCGACGGCAGGGCCGCGGAGTTTCCACTTTGTCATCGGCGGAACTACCCCGGCTGCTCTTGGTGCGGACTGGCTGACTTCGACGCTGGACCAGATGGCGTATGCCTGGGTGGCGTCGCCGCTTGCCACCCGATTGGAACAGATCAGCCTCCAGTGGCTGGCTGAATGTACCCTATGACTGTGGCTTTGCCTTTGTCTGCGATGCGGGCCTGATGGGCCAAGCCTTCGCCCATTCCGCGGCGTACCTACCTGACCCCACGGACCCGCAGCCGGCTCTCGGCGTCCTAGCACCGGAGATGTCGCGCCGGGCGCGATCGCTGAGCGTATGGGCCACCCTCAAGGCGTACGGCAAGGAAGGGATCCGGGCGATGGTGGAGCAAAACCTGGCGCTCGCCCAGTACCTGGCGCAGCTGGTCGATGCCTCATCAGAGCTGGAGCGGCTGGCCGAGGTTCCCCTCAATGTTGTCTGCTTTCGCTACAACC
>JALZCF010000251.1 GCA_030863245.1 Chloroflexota bacterium | reverse complement strand
CCCCGATCCAGGTCTCATTTGCCCCCAAAATGCCCCAGAATCAGCCAAAAATCAGCCATTTCAGACATTGCGCATCCTTGCCAATCCATCTCTGATTTTGGCCACTTTAGCGTTCACTCATCTCATGCTATCATGCTGTATTGCCCTCACAATGGAGGAGGCTATGGTTTCTGTGACAACGCGGTCGTTGCTGTTCCTGGCAATGGGTCTTTTGATAACAGCTTGCAGTGCTTCAACACAGGCTCAAGTCGCTACCCCTGTGTCACTCGCCGGTGAGACAAACGCGCCGGCGCTTGCTGCGGCGGAGCGAGGAGAGCTTGGCAAGCCGGTCATCGTCTTCTTCCACGCCCAGTGGTGTCACATCTGTCAAAAGGTGAGGCCGGATGTGGCGGCGTTGGAAGAGGCGTACCGGGATAGCGTTGTCGTCGTGCGGATGGACATCGACGCCATCGATTCTCGTGCCGCCGTAGGGCGCTACCGCGTCAGCGCGACGCCCACCTTCGTCCTCCTCTCTGCCCAGGGCAGCATGCTCGCCACCATTCCGGGTTGGCCAGGGAAAGCTGGGATGGAACGAACTATCGCGCAGATGCTAGAGACTGACTAGCACGAAGCCATGCTATCTGACTCCCCACCACTGCTCACTCGTCACTGAGCACTGATTTCCACCTCCGCAATGGCTCAAGCGTTCTCCGAAAGAATCTTAGTCATCTCCGACATCCATTTTGGTGAGGGAGATGCCCTGCTGACGGTGCGTGATGCATCGGATGCAGAGGGTAAGGCACGAGTGGATGGCCTGGTGGAGTGGCTATCGGACCACCAACCCTTCAAAGAGATCATCCTGCTCGGGGACATCTGGGAACTCTGGACGGCTACCTTTGCCGAAGCGAGAGTCCTTTCTGACTACTTTCTCTCCCGTCTCGCCACGCTCGATTTTGAGCGGATGCTCTTCCTGCCCGGCAATCACGATCATCATCTGTTGGTACAGCATCAGGTGGTGGAGCAGATTCTCGCGATGCGCGACGACCGTGATCTGGAGGTGCCCGAACGCACGCAGCGCCGATTTGAAGATTCCCATCTTGCCCAGCTCCTACCCTTAGAGGCACGTGACCGCTTTGTCGTCAGCTACCCCGATCATTTCGCCACTGTCGGCGACAAGCACATCGTCTTCCACCATGGCCATCACACAGCCATCCTACATGGAGGACGCAGTGTCTTCTCCTCGGGTCCTCTCTTCATTCTCCAGCGGATGGAAGAGATCGGACTGCACGAAATCACGCGTAGCGATCTGGAGCTAGCTGGTACCATCATCTTCGAGTTGCTTTACGCCGTCTCGTTAGGCACTCGCACACGCGCGAAAATGAACGATCTCTGGGATCGTTTCCTGACGGTGAAACGGTACCTGGCAGCCCTCTCCTTCAGCATCCTGCACCCGATTCAACGATGGATCAGCCGAACGGAGCGCGGAACGCTGGCACAGGATGTGGAAAGCTACGACGCGGCAGTTCACCGCATCCTAGCGTTGGCGGAGCAAGAACATGGTCAGCCCCTGCCCTGTGACGCCTACGTCTTTGGTCATACCCACCGTGCAGGCATCGTCCATAGCGTTGACATATCAGGCCGTCCACGCCTCCTTGCCAATTCGGGGACCTGGCTCCACGAGCCAGCTAAAGCCAACACCGCCAGCGAGGGTACCTTCCTCATCATCGATCCCGCCCACGTTGCTCTCTACCGTCAAGGCGACGATCTCTCCATCCGGCCACTCGATATAGAGCGCTGGCCAGAACCGGAAGCAGAACAGCTGACAAGTGGATTCCCTTTGGGTAAAGGTGACAAGGTGTCGCGGTGAGACGACCATGTACATTTGCTCCGCACGTGTGGAATTGAATCTACCCAGCCGTACGTTGAAGGAGAAGCGGCGAATTGTGAAGAGTCTTCTGGCACGTGCACGGCAGACCTTCAACGTCGCTGTAGCCGAGGTCGATCTGCAAGACGTGCAGGGGGCGGCCTCCCTTGGCTTCGTCACCGTCAGTTCGAGTCGGACGTACGCCCACGGCCTGCTTGAGCAGCTAGAAGAGTGGATCGAGCGAGAGCGCCCGGATGTAGAGGTGGTAGTGGTGGAGATCGAGGGATGGTAGCGGGGAGAAGCATCTCAGGTCATCTTTACGGCTCGCTCTCTTGCTTCTCCAGCATCGCTTCCTCCCTCGCTTGCCGTCCAGCACGGCGCAGGGTGCGGATGCCGAGCAGCATGGGGATCATGAAGCCAAAGATGGGGATGAGGATCAAGATGATCTTAAATCCTGCAACGGACCCCATGTTCTGCTGGATAAAAAAGTCTGCTGATCGAAGGGCGAGTGACCAGCAGAGGACCATGAAGATGGCAAAGCCGATCAGCGCGCTCCCGATGTACATGCCAGGGGGCATGCCCTTTTTCTTCTTGCCGTGCCTTTCCGTTTCCGCCATGATCGTTTTGTACTCACCTCCTTCATGTCAATGGTAGCGCTCGGGCAGGTGGGTGGCAAAGGAAGGAGGACTGCTTTGCCTCCCCTTCACCGGTCGCTATAATCCGTACCACAAAAACGTCGATAGGTGCCCCCACTATGGGGGCTTTCTTTTGCACCCGATCACGAATCTACAGTTCGATCTGACCGTAGACCACCCTCTTTTCTAGCAAGCGATGACTGACTACGATAACGCATGGCGCCAATGGATGACCGACTACAACGAGGGGTTGGGCCTCGTCTACGAGCGGCTGATCCTGAACGATTTCTTGGATAGACTAGTGCGGCGACACGGCATCGAGAGCGTGCTGGAGGTGCCGCTGTACGGCATGGCGGGCACGACCGGACTGAACTCGATCCGTCTTGCACAACAAGGCATTCATGTCACCCTGGTTGATGTGAGTGCAGCGCGGTTACGAGAGGTGCGGCGGCTATGGGGAGAAATCGGGCTCCTCCACCGCGCCAGCTTCGTCTGTGTGCCCGACCCGTCGGTGTTGCCCTTCGAGGACGAGCAGTACGATCTGGTCTGGAATTGGGCCGCGCTTTGGCACCTACCGGATGCCGCTGCCACGCTCCGCGAGATGGCGCGCGTGACCGGCGATCTTATCTTCACGGCGATGCCCAACAAACTCCAGGTTGGCTACCTGCTACGCAAGCACCTGCTCGAGCCGGAATTCTTCGATTGGGTGCGTGATGAGCGATGGTCCAACATCAATCTCGCGCGGCGCGTTCTGGAGGAGGAGAGCCTGCAACTCGTCGAGCAAGGGGTGCTCGACGTGCCGCCTTGGCCTGATACGGTCATGCCCGCGCGGGAGGTGCTTGCGCGGTTAGGACTTGGTGAACCCCTTGGCTCTCGCTTCGAAGGGGACGCCTGGGAGTGGTCCACGATGGCCTACTATACGGGTGAGAAGCCGGAACTCAAGGTGCAGATGGATCGGTATGCCTTTCTGGAGCGTGCTCCACTTCCCTGGTGGCTGAAGGTTATCTGGGCGCACCACCGCTACCTCGTCATGCAGAAGCCATAGGGATGATGACCGACGGACAACAACGGGCGATCCTCAAAGAACGCTCCCTATTCTTGACGCCACGCCGTCTACTGCGGCTCATCCTCGGTGTTTACCTCTTGTTGGCACTGGCGTATAGCGTCATCGTCCCTCTAGGAGAGGCTCCAGATGAGGTGTCACACTATGCCTACGTGCGCTGGCTCGCCACTCGGCAGAGCCTGCCGGAGCCCGAGGGAGCGGTACTGGGTGAGGCGTTTCAGCCGCCGCTCTACTATGCGTTTGTCGCGCCCTTGACGATCTGGCAGCCGGACGAGGGGATACCCGTGGTCGCGAACGCGGATTGGGAGTTAAGCGATCCTCGGCGCGGGGCTCGCGTGCTTATCCAGCCACCCGCCGCGCGCTGGCCCTGGCATGGGGAGGCGCTGGCGTGGCATCTTGCGCGCTTCCTCTCGCCGCTTTTCGGTCTTGTTACCGTTCTGGCGACATACGGTCTGGGGCGCATCGTCTTCCCACATAGGCCCTGGTATGCTCCTCTCGCCGCTGCCTTCGTCGCTTTCCTGCCCCAGTTCACCTTCCAGAGCGGCGTCGTGACCAACGATAACCTCGCCACGATGCTGAGCGCGCTGCTACTCCTAATACTCGCAACAGCCCTGGTTCGCACGATGGAAGCAGGCGAGCAGCCATTATCGGCTGTCGGAGTGTGGGCGCTGGCCGGACTGCTAGGTGGGCTTGGCATCTGGACGAAGTCGAGTGGTTGGGTATTCGTCGGCACGGCTGGTGTCGCATGGCTCCTGACGTTACGTGTGCCAGGGCGGTGGCGGCGCGGACTCGCCCTAGGAGGCACGTGGGGCGTAGTCGCTGCGCCTTGGCTGTTTTGGAACCAGGTGCGCTATGGCGACCCACTTGGATGGTCGTTGATGCACCAGGTCACGGACGAGCGCGTTGGACCATTGACGTGGGGGATCGTGCGCGAGACGGCGCTCGGCTTGTACCGTACCTTCTGGGTTGGCTTTGGTGGCGCAGCACACCTCTCGCTGCCTCCCTTGGCGAATGGCATTTTGGCGCTGTTCTTGTTACTGGCGCTGGTAGGGTTAGGTCGGTTCTACCTCGTCGAGTCCCATCGCTCGCCCACTGCGACTCGCTGGCTCCTCTCTTGGCTGGGCGTGCACGTGCTGCTGGTTGGTCTCGCCTGGGTGCAGTGGACCCGCACGGTGCTTGGGACCGGGCAGGGACGCCTGCTTTTCTCGGCGCTACCCGCGATTGCCCTGCTCCTCGCGGCTGGTTGGTCGTCAGTGATGGGTCGTCCGCGCAGGGTGGCGCTACTCGGAGGTGGAGGGAGTGCGCTCTTGAGTGCGGCGGCCCTGTTGCTCTTTCTGCGCCCGCTCTATGTTGCGCCACCTCCCCAAGCCATTGTTCAGACAGAAGCGATCGAAGTGGCCAACTGGCGTTTTGGGGAAGGACTCGTGCTGCGTCAATACGCTTTCCCCTGGAAAGACAGTCGCCAAGCAGTGGGCGCGCGCGACGAGATTTACTTGGAGTGGGAGGCACTCCGTCCGCTGGATGATCTGCGTCTCCGACTCCAACTCCTCAACCGAGACGATGAGATGATCTGGATCAAAGAAGGCACGCCCTCAGCCGGTCACGATACCACCGATCAATGGCCAGTCAACCGTCCTGTCAGCGCCGTGCACCGCGTCGAAATTCCGCCCGGTACTCCGGCCGGTTGGTACCGCCTCATGATGAGTGTCCATACAGCGGAGGGGAAGACGCTTCCACTCTATGGGCCCGATGGCTCGCCCTGGGGGGATCAGGTAATGGTGGGGCAGATAGCAGTCTCACCGTAGGACCCGCTTGTCCCCGATGCGTCGCGTTACTTTGAGCGTATCCAGATGCTCCAAAAGGGCGATGGCGTATTTACGGGAGGTGTTGAAGCGGTCGCGGAGGGCTGCAGCGGTGATGTCGCCCTGCTCAGCGAAGAGATCGTGGACGCCCTCTACCATCTCCTCGTAGGCATCGCGCCCCAGCAGCACGTCTTGGCTCACCCGCACGAGGTCACCACAAGCGACGAGATAGTTGAGAAGCTCTTCATTCCCCAAGAGGGCCGTGGCATCTCCAGGATTGGGTGGCGTGTAGCGCTCTGTGGTGAAACGACCAAGTAGGGCGTCAACCTTGCGCTCCTGCGATCTGTCGAGCGTCACCTCGAAGTGCGGAAGAGCGATGATGTTGGCGTCGTCATCCTGCCTGATCTGCCCGGCTTGGGTAAGCGCGTCGAGGAAGGCGGCGGCAGCTCTGGGCTTGAGATTGAGGCGACTTGGAACCTCCTCGCGGGGGAGGCCCAAGCGCAGAGGAAACGCTGTGTGGTACCCTTCGAGCTCATCCAGCAAGTGCCCAAGGCGGCGCGACCAACCCGCCGCGCTCAGAAGGGTCCCGTCGTCCAGGCGGTGTACCTGCTTGCTGTCGAGAGCCTCTTTCAGAGTCGCTTGTGCGATGTCATCTGGGAAGGGGAGAGCGCTGCGGAGCGTGTGCTCATCGGTAGGTTCCAGTGCTGCCAACTTTTCCAGGAGCAGGTCGGTGGGCGAGCCCTCCGCAATGAGGCGGAAACGCTGCAGCGTTTCTGCACGGAAGCGGCGCCAGCGGCCGCGGGGGTGTGGATCAAGCACGCGGCCGCCACCAAGCGTTTGGGAGGGGGAGGGCTGTCGCAAGATGTACCGATCATTGTGTGCCACGACGACGGGTTCGGCCAGTCGGATCTGCGCGAAGCTTTCCTCTCCCGGTCGTAGCTCCTTGGTGCCGATCAGACGTAGGTGGCCCATACGTTGCGCCGCCCCGCTAAAAAACTCCACTTCCTGGTTGTGCCTGAGCGGTCGCTCGGCATCTGGGAGTAGGCGAAGCGTAACGTCCACGAGCACGGTAGCGCGGTAGTCACCAGGGTGAGCAAGGAGGTCACCGCGCTGTACCTCCCCCACGTCGATGCCGCTGACGTTGACCGCGAGGCGGCGGCCTGGGGTGGCGCGCTCTACTTTCTCCTTGTTTGTCTGAAGCCCACGAATCCGACCCCGCTTCCCTCCCGGCAGCAACTCCACCTCGTCACCGATGTGAAGGGACCCGTCCAGGAGCGTGCCGGTCACAACGGTACCGAAGCCCGACACCGAGAAGACACGATCGACCGAGAGACGTGGCTTTGCCAGGTCAGCACGTTGCTCGCTCTCGCCAAGCGATCTCTGCAATGTATCGAGCACCTCGGCGATTCCCTCACCGTTCCGCGCCGAAACAGGAACCATAGGTGCCCCTTCCAACACGGTACCATCCAGGAGCTCTTCGACCTCCAATTCCACCAGTTCCAACCACTCTGGCTCCTCCACGAGGTCAGTCTTGGTGATGACCACGATACTCTGTGGTACTTGGAGTAGGTCGAGGATGTGTAGATGCTCCCGTGTCTGTGGCATGACCGATTCGTCTGCCGCGATGACTAACAGTGCCAGGTCAATCCCGCCGACACCTGCCAGCATGTTGCGGATGAAATCCTCATGACCCGGCACGTCCACGATGCTGACCACCTCGCCACTCGGAAGCGCAAGCCACGCGAAGCCGAGGTCGATGGTCATCTCTCGCTCCTTTTCTTCTTGGAGCCGGTCCGGGTCCATTCCCGTCAGGGCTTCCACCAACGTGGATTTGCCATGGTCTACGTGGCCTGCAGTGCCGATAACGCGCATCTTACGCCGCCAGGTTCAACCGTTTGAAGATCCGCTCTGGAATCAGCTTGATGATGGTCATGATGATCCGCCAGTACCAGGGCACATAGACGACATCCTTCTTCCGGACGATGGCGTCGTAGATGGTCTTGCCTGCACGTTCGGCACTCGTATAGAGGGGCGTCTTCTTGAGATCGGCCGTCATCGGCGTATCGATCAGGCCAGGCTTGATGGTAACGACGGCGACCCCAGACCCGTGCAAGCGCCCGCGTAAACCGGAGAGAAAGGTGTTGACGGCTGCCTTCGCCGAACCATAGATGTAGTTACTTTGCCTACCCCGCTCGCCCGCTACGGAGGAGATGACAGCGATGGTGCCGGACTCCTGTTTCTCAAGGCGGTTTGCCACTCGTGTCAATAGGGCAATGACGCTGGTGCCGTTGGTAGAGAACTCCTCGAGGGTTTTTTCCACGCTCCGCTCGCAGGCTTCCTGATCGGGAAGCGTACCATGTGCGATGAGGACAATATCAAGACCCTCCAGGGCTTCCGTCGCGGCGTCCAGCATCGCCTCGTGGCGCTGAAATTCGTTCACGTCCATCTCGAAGGTTTCGGCCTGCCCTGCGCCGCGTACCTCCAGATCGTCTGCTACCGCACGTAGTTTGTCCCGATTCCGACCAACGAGGAAGAAGCGATCCCGGTCGTTGGCGAAATGGGTTGCCGTGGCGTGGGCGATGGCAGAGGTGGCGCCAACGATGAGAATCTTTCTCATGTACCAGCCCTTCCGTTGGAGCCGTTCAGCGATATGGTCACTCGTCGCCAGAAGCTGGAAGAGAAGTGAGGATCAACGTACTGGGAGAACTCCTTCCATTGGGGGTAGAATGCCTGGAAGTCAGCTGCCGACATCCGTGCATCCTTTGCCGGGTAGAGAATGCCGCCTGCCTCGCGTACCATCTCGTCCAGTTCGTCGAATAGC
>JALZCF010000242.1 GCA_030863245.1 Chloroflexota bacterium | reverse complement strand
CCGAGTGCACACGGGGGATCATCAAAATGCCGAAAGACCCCCAAAATGTCCGAAAATCGCGCTTTTCAGGCTAAATTTCTCAGAAATCGGACATTTCGGACATCCGACACACCTCGAAAAATGTCCGATGCGGACATTTTTCCGACTAGAACCCCCCAAGATTCGGACATTTCAAACATCCCTCAGGCACCCCGATCTATCTCTGATTTTCCTGATTTCTTGCCTAAAATTCCCCAAAATCGGACATAAATTGGACATGTCGGACATCGTGCCGGCTGCCCGCTGCGCCACCGCAGGCGGCCCATCGTCATGCCACTCTGGCCACTGGCATGCTTCACGCTACCTATGGTCATAGACGGCGGCACGCATGTCCTTCAGCGAAGTATCCTCGGGCTGCCGAGAGACCAACGAGGGGGCCGTGCGGTTGACGCACAGCGCCTTTGCGGATGAGCGGATTTTCCTTCGGTGCGGCATTGGATCTGGTGTGCCTACACCCATCTTTATCTGAGCTTCACCGAGATCTGTTCTCTCACCGAACGCCAACTCACGATGTATACGAGAGGAGATTAGGAAGATGGACATCATTGATGGCGTGCTGCAGGCCAATGAAGCCTACGCGCGCTCGTTTAAAGAGGGCACGCTACCGGCACCACCCGCGCGTCGGCTCGCCGTGGTCACCTGCATGGACGCGCGGATCGATGTGGAGCCAATGCTCGGGCTGCAGGTAGGGGATGCCCATATCATCCGCAACGCAGGCGGAATCGTCACCGGCGACATCTTGCGCTCGCTGATCATTTCCCATCACCTACTCGGCACCCGCGCCTTCCTCATTATCCAGCACACGGACTGTGGCATGTTGACCTTCACCAATAACGAACTGCGGGAGCGACTCCACCAACAGACAGGCACCATGGCGGAGACACCGAAGCACTTCCACACCTTCCGTGATTTGGAGACGAGTATCCGTGAACAGGTGCGGACTGTGAAGGCCCATCCCTGGCTCCCGGATGATCTGCCAGTGCGAGGCTTCATCTATGATGTGATAAGCGGTCGGTTGCAGGAGATTGCTGCGTGAGGAGCGACACTGATGAGTGAACAATGGATACAGCGTTACGTCCATCTGGCCTTCGAGATAGACAAGCACTTCCGGCAGTCGGCCGATAGCTGGTACGTCGACTACTACTATGGCCCCGCGGAGTGGCGAGCCGCGGTAGAGTCAGAGCCGCCCCATCCCGCTGCCGCTCTGGTGAGCGAGGCCGTAGCACTCACTGAGGCCATCCCGGCCCAAGGCTTCGCGCCACAGCGTGCGACCTACCTTGAGAAACAGGTGCGGGCAATGGAGACCATCGCCCGCAAGTTGAATGGGGAGACATTTCCCCTGCAAGAAGAGACGGAGCGCGTCCTAGATGTCCGTCCCTCGTGGATTCCCGAAACGCAGTTTGAAGAAGGGCTGGCCCTGTACGACGAGGCGCTACCTGGAACCGGACCGCTCAAGGAGCGCTACGCAGCCTGGCGCGAGCGGCATGAACTGGAGCCGGGACATGGCGAGTTGTTGGCAACCTTGATGGAACAGACACTCGCGGAGGCACGACGCCGCACCAGGCGGCTGATCGGGCTGCCACGCGACGAGGAAGTGGAAACGAAGACGATTACGGGCAAAGCATGGGGCGCGGCCAACTGGTACCTCGGCAACTACCGCTCGCGGATGGAACTCAACACCGACCTGCCGACCAACCTGGCCATGCTCGTCTACCTGATGTGTCACGAGGCCTACCCCGGCCATCACACCGAGTTCGCCCTCAAAGAGCAGGCACTCGTACGCGAGCAAGGCCTCCTGGAGTACACGATCAGCCCCGTACTCAGCCCGCAGCTCACCATCTCGGAGGGCATCGCCGAGCTGGCTCCGGAGATGATCTTTGCGCCTGACGAGATCGAGGAATGGTCACGCGAGCATCTCTACGCCCCAGCCGGTATCGAAGACGACGGCACGGACGGGGCCAAAATCCGCGCTGCCGAGCGCCTGCTACGGGAAGCCGCCGGCAACGCCGCCCTGATGCTCGACCAAGGAGAGCCGGAAGAGGAAGTACTCGCTTACCTTCGTCGCTACACCATCGAACCCGAAGTGCGCGTGCAAAAGGCCCTTGCATTCCTCAAAGACCCCCTCATGCGCCCCTACATCTTCAGCTACACCTACGGCCGCCGCCTCCTCGAACCCCTCCTCCAAGGCCCCAACCGCCTAACCACCCTCCGCCGCCTCCTCACCGAACAACTCTACCCCTCCCTACTCGGAGTGGGCGTTGGATCGCGCCTAGCGGAACAAGCCCAGCAACGGGTTGGGGAAGATACCGATTAGAAGGACGAGGACGGCGGTGACGGTGATGGCCGTACCGACCATCCAAGAGAGACCAAGCGGTACAGCCTCGACAACCTCCACCTCGCCAACTTCCTCCACAACAACCTCCCCTTCCACCACTTCCTCTTCCACGGCAGGCTGCATGAACATGGCGACGATGTAGCGTGCGTAGTAGAAAACGGAGATGACGCTGGCTACGACTGCCACCAGGACAAGCCAGACTTGGTTCCCGAGCACGGCACCCGTGAAGAGGAAAAACTTGGCGAAGAAGCCAGCGGTTGGCGGGAAGCCCGCAAGGCTGAGCAGGAAGAACCCGAGCAGGATGCCGAGCAGCGGATGCTCGCGGCCAAGACCCGCAAACTCTTCCAGCTCGACGATCTCCCGCCCTTCGGCCTCTTCCAGCGCAATAATGACCGCGAAAGCGCCGAGGTTCATCAGGGCATAGACGGCGAGATAGAGAATGATAGCGGGAAGCACCACCCCACCTGCTTGTAAGGCTGCGACGCCGACCAGCATGTAGCCCGCGTGGGCAATACTGGAGTAGGCCAGCATGCGCTTGACGTTGCGCTGCAGGATAGCGCCAATGTTACCCCCCAACATGGTGAGGAGCGCGAGGATGGCAATCAGGGGAGCCCACCACTCGTAAAGCGCGATGAAGGCGATCATGATATTGATCAGAGCGGCGAAGCCCCCTGCCTTGGTGCCCGCCACCATGAAGGCCGTCACTGGCGTAGGCGCCCCTTCATACACGTCAGGGACCCACTGGTGGAAGGGCACAAGCGAGATCTTGAATCCTATAGCCACGAGTAGCATGACCAGTCCTGCCACAAGCATCAGATTCATGCTACCGTCGACCAATAGCACAGTCCCTTGGCCCGTTTGTGCTTCCAGTAGGAGCAGGTCACGAATCTCAGTCAGGTTCATCGTGCCAGTGGCGCCGTAGATGAGGGCGATCCCGTAGAGCAAGAAGCCCGTTGCAAAGGCACCCAGCAGGAAGTACTTCAACCCGGATTCCTCCGACTCCAAGTTCGGCCGTGCGAAACCTGCCAAGATATAAAGCGGGATGGAGAGCAGCTCGAGCCCAAGGAAGATCAGGATCAGATGGGAACCACCCGCCATCATGATAAGACCCACCGTCGCAAAGAGGATCAGCGCATAAAACTCGCCCCGTTGGAGGTCGCGCCGCTCTAGGTAGGATGGGGCCAGCAACGTGACGACGAGCGCCACCACCACGACCAATAGGCTAATGAGTAAGGTCATGCTGGCGTAGCCAACCGGTTCGAACATGCCCCCGAAGAGCGGCTCGGCCTGTTGTACCGTTTGAATACCGAGTAGGCCCCGTAGCCAGCCAAAAAAGCGGTTATCGAAGGCTGTCGGGTGGAAGACGAGCCAGCTCTGCACCCACAAGAAGAGTGCCCCGACAAGGCCCGCTATGGTCAAGTACGCTGGCCAACGACGCTCGTCCTCCCGATCAAAGATCAGATCGGAGAGCAACACAACTATCCCCACAAACGTGAGGAAAATGGGCATCGCCATGAGCCGGGCAGAGGTGCCCAGTTCAGATAAGGTCATCAATTCCATGAAAGGTCCTCTTTAGGTCGGAGACTGGAGACTGGAGACCGGAGACTGGAGATTGTAGATTTGCCAGGCTCATAATCTCCAGTCTCTAGTCTCCAGTTATCACTACTACTGTACGAGCCCTGCTGATGCCGCACCGTTGACAACTTCTACGAGTGCATCGATGGAGGGCTGCATCGGCAGAAGGAAGAGGTTGGGCGCGAAGCCGATCAGGATCATCAGCATGACCAGGGGTGCCAGCACGGCGATTTCCTTGCCTGTCAGGTCGGTTAGCGTGCGGTTCTCCGGGTTGTCGATCGGTCCGAACATCATCCTTCCGAAGAGCCGGAACAAGTAGGTGGCGGCCAGCACCACGCCGAAGGTAGCGAATGCCGCCCACCAAGGGTTAGCCCGCCAGGCACCCAACAAGGTGAGGAACTCGCCGACAAAGCCGTTCAGCCCGGGCAGCCCTACACTGGCGAGCATGGTGACGAGGAAGAAGATCGCGTACACCGGCACGATTGCCCAGAGGCCGCCAAACTCCTCCACATCACGCGTGTGACGACGCTCGTAGATCATTCCGACGAGCAGGAAGAGGGCACCTGTGCTAAGCCCATGGTTTACCATCTGGAGTACGCCACCACTCAACCCTTGAGCATTCAGGGCAAAGATCCCGAGCATCACGAAACCGAGGTGGCTGACGGAGGAGTAGGCGACGAGGCTCTTGATATCGCGCTGTGCATAGGCGACCCACGCTCCGTATAGGATTCCGATGATAGCAAGGATAGCGAAGATGGGCGCCAACTCGCGGGCAATGTTGGGGAAGAGCGGTAACGCAAAGCGCAGGTAGCCATAGGTTCCCATTTTCAGGAGCACGCCCGCTAGAATAACGGAGCCTGCCGTCGGCGCCTGGACGTGCGCGTCGGGCAACCAGGTATGGAAGGGGAAGAGCGGGACTTTGATAGCAAACGCGATAGCGAAGGCTAGGAACATCAACAAGGGCGCATTTCCTGGAAGGAAGGGAAGCTCAGCAGGAATATTCTGCGCGAGCGGTTGGAGTTTATCAATTGCGAAGGCAATCTGCCGGGCGGGTGACAAGAACAGATGAACCAGCCCGAGTGCCACGATCGTTGCCAGCATGAAGGCAGATCCCGCCATCGTGTAGAGGACAAACTTGATGGTGGCATAGATACGGTTACTGCCCCCCCAGATACCGATGAGGAAGTACATCGGGATCAACACCACTTCCCAGAACACGAAGAAGAGAAAGAGGTCGAGCGCAAGAAAAACCCCTAACATGCCGGTCTCTAGTAGAAGCATGAAGGCGTAGTATTGGTTTTCCTGCTCGTGGATACTGTCGGACGAGAACCAGATGGCGAGCACAGAGAGCAGGGTCGTGAGCGGGATCAGCCAGAGCGAGATGCCATCAAGCCCCAGGTAGTACTCGATCAAGAATTGCGGCTCTCCCGTCTGCGGGTTGATCAAACCAGCGATCCAATTGAACCTTTCCACGAACTGAAACTCCGCCGTGGGCTCGAAGGAGAACACGAGCGGCAACGAGAGGAGAAAGGTCGCGACGGCAAAGAGCAAAGCCGATTTCGATGCATGCTCACGTGGGAGGATTGCCGTGATAACCGCCCCGACGAGGGGCAAGAAGATTAAGGTGGATAGGATAGGAAAACCGAATTCAATCATGGAATCTTCAATCTCTTGTTGTCAGATGGGTCCTATTTCCCGCGCTGTTGCCTCAAGCGCTCCTCACGGGATACGATCGGTTCGTAATCCTCAGATGGTTCGGGATCGTCCGGGACTAGCGGGCCTGTCGTATCCAGGAAACCAAGGTGCCAACCATGCTCGTCAAAAACACCTGTGTTCAGTACGCTATCCAGCACCAGCGCGAAGAGCACGCCCATCATGATGATAGCCAAGAGCGTGAAGGCACCTGCGGAGAAGAAATCGATCTCGAGGAGTTGGAAAAGCACGTAGGTAACCGGTATCGCGAGCACGAAGGCCACCAGCCAGGTAATAGTCCTCCGCATCGCCGGCGAGATATTCTCCGAGACACTTGACTCATCCCCGATCACCATCGCGCCGCCCGACGTTGTACGCGCGGATGGACCGCCGGGTCCGCGTCCCCCACCGAAGAAGGAGATGATGAGCCCCAAGACGAGCAGAGCAACGATTAGCCCGATGGCAACAACCACCGGCCCCACAAGCGCCTCGAGGTACTCACTCCCTGCTTCGCCCGGTAGCGTGAAGCCCAGGATCACCGCCACGACAAGCAGGCCCAGAACGATACTCAGGGCGTAGCTGCGCACGAAACCACTCTGAAGGCGGCCCAGCAGCGAACCGAAGCCGCCAAACAGAGCAGCCACGCCGTTGACCGCCCCATCGATGACCAGCTTGTCGAAGAATCGGGCACTCCACGTCGCCAACCACTCATAAAAGCGCACGAAGGTTGCGTCGTAGATCTCATCAATGTACCACTTGTTGAGAGACCCCTCGTAGAGCGGGCCAGCGGTCTCGGCCACATCTTCCGGGTCAACCTGTCGTGTCGCATACATCACATAGGCCAGCCCGATGCCCGCGATCGCCACCACGCTGGAGATGAGCAGCGAGGCCATGACGGAGATGCCTCCCTCGCCGTGCTCGATGAACGCTTCCAAAGGTGGCTCCAACCAGTCGTGAATGATGCCACTCTCCAGTGGCAGACCGAAGATGAGGCCACCCAGCAATGCAAAGAATGCCAGTACTGCCAGGGGAATCGTCATCGTCGGGGGGCTCTCGCTGGCGTGCTCCGCCGCCTCGGTGCGCGGCTCACCCCAGAAGACAAGGAAGAACTGGCGGAAGGTGTAGAAGGCGGTCATGAAGGCCGTGATGAGGCCGATGATGTAGAGGATAGTACGACCATCATGCTGCGTCAGCGTCAGAATCTCATCTTTCGAGAAGAAGCCGGAGGTAAGCGGGAAGCCAGCCAGCGCTAGGCCGCCTATCAAGAAGGTCCAGGCCGTGATCGGCGTCTTGTTCCAGAGTCCACCCATGTTGCGCATGTCCTGCACATCAAAGTCGTGACTCGGCATCTCGGCATGTGCCTCCGCCTCGGCCGGGTGCTCCTCATCCGGCTCAGCGTACACCGTTACCCCTTCGAGCGCATCCCCCTCCACCTCATCATCATCGTACACCCCTACAACGCCGTGTGCGTGTTCGTCGTCGCTGTGCGCCTCGTGATGCGCCTGCACATGATGCAGCCCATGCTCCATCGCGTGCATCACGGAGCCCGAGCCAAGAAAGAGCAGGGCCTTGAAGAAGGCATGGGTAAAGAGGTGGAAGATCGCGGCAACGTACGCGCCCGCGCCGACCCCTAGGAACATGTAACCCAGCTGGGAGACAGTCGAGTAGGCCAGCACCCGCTTGATATCCATCTGTGTTAGGGCGATAGTGGCCGCGAAGAGCGCGGTCAGCGCGCCAATCCAGGCGACCACATCCTGCGTCAGGCCGGCGGGTTCAAGCAGCGGGGCGGAGCGGACGAGCAGGTAGACTCCTGCTGTCACCATCGTCGCCGCGTGGATGAGGGCGGAGACCGGGGTCGGGCCGGCCATGGCATCCGGCAACCAGACGAAGAGCGGGATCTGCGCCGACTTGCCCGTGCAGCCAATGAAGAACAGTAGGGTAATCCCCGTCAGCACCGCGACAGTAGCCTCTTCCGCCAGCGGGAACACCTCCGTGAAGGCCAGGGTACCAAAGGTGGTCCACACTAGGAAGATGCCGAGCAAGACTGCGAAGTCACCGATGCGATTGACGATGAAGGCCTTCTTGCCAGCATAGGCGTTAAACGGATCGGTGTACCAGAACGATATCAGCAGGTAGGAGCAGAGTCCGACACCCTCCCAACCAAGGAAGAGGAGCAAGTAGTTGTCGCCAAGCACCAACATGAGCATGGCGAAGATGAAAAGGTTCAGGTAAACGAAGTAGCGGTGGATGTCCTCGTCATGTTCCATGTACCCGATCGAGTACATGTGAATCAGAAAGCCAACGCCCGTCACGACGATCAGCATCAGTGCAGAGAGCTGATCTACGAAAAAGGCAAAGTCGACCGAGAAATCGCCTGCCGCCATCCACTGATAGAGAGTTACGGTCGCTCCGTGGAACTCTTCCCCAAGACCCCGAATCTGGAAGATGATACCGAGCGACAGCGCCGCGCCAATGCCAACCAACCCTGTTGCCAGCCAGGCCGCCGTCTTGCGCGGCAACATCCGACCAAAAAAGGTGTTGATGATAACGCCCAGCAGCGGTAGTAGGGGGATAATCCAGACGTATTCGATCATGCGTTCGTCATCCGTAGTTCGTAATCCATAGTTGCCGTTGTTCTAACCCCGTAACTCGTGCGCCTCATCGATATCGGTGGTGCCGAGGGTACGGTAGAGGGCAACGATGAGCGCCAAACCGACCGCCACCTCGGCTGCGGCTACCGTCATTACGAAGAAGACTACCACCTGACCATCCAGCGTCCCTAACTCTCGTGACAGCGCAACAAACGACAGGTTTGCCGCGTTCAGCATCAACTCGATAGAGAGGAAAACGATGATGGCACTGCGGCGCAACAACACTCCCATTACCCCCAGACTGAACAATACGGCGGAGAGGAGCAGGTAATGACTGGTAGTGACCGGTGCGAAAGCTTCCATTTATACGACCTCCTCCAGGTTGAGCTCTTCCTCACGCTCCGTGCGATAGGCCGATCGCTTCGCAAGTACCACCGCCCCAATCATGGCGACGAGCAGAATGAGGGAAGTTATCTCAAACGGTAGAAGGTACCGCGTGAAGAGTATGGTGGCGAGCGCCGATGGTTCATCCATAAGCACGGGTGGGAAGATCCCCTCCGCACGACCCGTGATGTTCGCTACGTCGAACACGGGCACGAGCCCGACAATGAGAAGAAAGGCAAAGAGCAGTGCAGCAGGTCGCTGGAAGGGGATGTGCTCCCACAATGGCCCGGGGTCACTACCCATGAGCATGACCACAAAGAGGAAGAGTACCAGGATAGCGCCCGCATAGACCAGGATCTGCACGGCGGCGAGGAAGGGCGCACCGAGCATCAAGTAGAACACTGCCACTATCGCGAAGTTCACCACCATCGCCAGCACGCTGTGAGTCGCATTGCGCCCAAAGATCATGAGCAGTGCCGCGGCGACCGCGACCACCGCGAAGAGATAGAAGAGCAGCGTGCCTAGCATTACCGATACTCCTCATCCACAACATTGTCGCGA
The DNA here is from genome assembly GCA_030863245.1 of Chloroflexota bacterium. Lineage (GTDB taxonomy): Bacteria > Chloroflexota > Anaerolineae > Ardenticatenales > Ardenticatenaceae > JALZCF01. The sequence goes on along the minus strand of JALZCF010000242.1, from coordinate 12,519 downwards.
TCGGCGTCCAGCAACTGCGAACGCACAAAGTCGCTTACCTCTTCCTCCGGCGCCACGTAGGTAGTGATGCGACCACCAGGTGGGGGGTTCTCCGCGCGCGTGGAATGCGTGGAGGGATTTTCCATGAATTGGGGCGGCGGTGAATACCCTTTCTGCGGCACATCCTCTGCACCGGGAGGAGGCGGCACCAGGAGCATATCCTTGGTGTAGATCATCGCATCGCGCGAGTAGCTCGACAACTCATAATTGTGCTCGAGCACGATGGCATCCACCGGGCAAGCTTCCTCACAGAAACCACAGTAGATGCAACGTATCATGTTGATCTCATACACGGCGGCGTAGCGCTCGCCCGGGGAGTATCGCTCCTCGTCCGTGTTCTCGGCGGGAACGACATAGATCGCGTCGGCGGGGCAGGCTGCCGCGCACAACGAGCAGCCGATACAGCGCTCTAACCCGTTTGGGTGGCGCTTCAACTCATGCCGCCCTCGGAAGCGCTCGAATACGGGGCGCTTCACGTCGGGATACGAAATCGTCACTGGTTTCCTGAACAACTGCCTGAGAGTGGTACCCAAGCCTTCAATCATGTCACTGAGCATAAAACGCTCCCATCTTACAACTTATCTTCATTGTTTATAGCAACCCGAAGAATTGCGTGTCTGCGGCGACTACCGCAACGGCGGTAATGGCGAGATTTAGGAGTGCAGCGGGAATTAGGATCTTCCAACCGACGGTCATCAGGCGGTCATAGCGCAGGCGCGGGAAGGTGGCGCGCAGCCAGACAAAGACGAAGAGGAAGACTAATACCTTCAGGAAAAGGTAGATCGGACCGAGAATCGGTAACTCAGCCACGAATGGTCCTCGCCAGCCACCGAGATAGAGCGTCGCAGCCACCGCGCTGATGATGATTATCGAGATGTACTCGCCCATGTAGAACATAGCGAACTTCATCCCGCTATACTCCGTGTGGAACCCGGCCACCAGTTCTTGCTCTGCTTCTGGTAGATCGAAGGGCGCGCGCTTGGTCTCGGCTACCATCGTGATAGCGAAGACGATGAACCCTATCGGCTGAAGCAGGATGAACCAGCGTCCACCCGCCTGCGCGTTCACGATATCCACCATCGAGAGGGAACCGGCCAGCATGACGACCGCCAGTAGTGACAATCCCATTGCCAGTTCATAGGAAATCATCTGCGAGGAGGCACGAAGGCCGCCCATCAACGCGTACTTGTTATTACTCGCCCAGCCCGCCAGCACGACACCATATACCTGCAGCGAGCCGAGCCCCAGGAAGAAGAGAACCGCAATGTTGATGTCTGCCAGATAAAGGGGGAGGGTGTAGCCAAAAACTTCTATGGTCGGACCGAAGGGGACGACGGCAACCGCCATGAGAGCAGTAATCACGACTGCGATCGGTGCCAACACGTAGAGTATTTTATCGGCATCCCGCGGAATGATATCCTCTTTGAAGAGGAGTTTTAAACCATCGGCCGCCGGTTGCAAGAACCCACCCGGGCCCACGCGGTTCGGTCCGACGCGCGACTGCAACGCTGCTAGTACGCGCCGTTCGAAGAGGGTCAGGTAGGCAAATCCTGTTAGAAGAATGGCGAACAGAACCGCGATTTTAATCAATGTCTCGATAAAGGTAGCTACCGTCATCGTTTACCGCACCTCTCGTTGTTGGTTCCACGCGTAAGATCTACGATATGAGATTGCTCACACAACCTCGACCACCGATCTCACGATGCTTGCTACCGAAATTCCCTTCGTAGCAAGCGTACCCACACTCAATCCATCCACGCCCACCGGGACGACTGCCACGCCTGGCTGCAAGGTGGGATCGACCCGAAGCGGTACCGTCACCTGCCCCGCATCCGAGGTCACCACTACCATATCGCCCTCTACTGCCTCGATCGAGCCAGCATCGATAGGGCTTAACTTGACGAAGGGTTCCGCACGCCGCTGGTCCAACAGGTGACTGCGTCGAATCATGGTACCGTCGTCATAGAGTTTACGCTGTAGAATCAGATTGAACTGGCCGTCCTCGACAGAGCGAACCGGCTGCAGGTCGTGCCAGTGCAGGTCGAACTTGGGCCGGCGGGACTCCGACTCGGTACTCCACTGCTGTCCATACCACGAGTTCATGATAGAGGTGCCGCTGTAGATGTGATGGCCCGCAGCCGTGGTAGTCCAGCCGACCGCCTCGCCGCGTAGCTTTTCATAGGTCATGCCCTTATACGGCTTCACCTTCTTAGCAATCTCTTGAGCAACATCGTGGGCCGTGAAGTAATCAGGCCACTCTGCGTCAAAGAGCGCCGCCAAGTACGTAATGATCTTCCAATCGGGCAGTGCCTCACCTACCGGTTCCACTCCCTTCTCATAGCGCTGCACGCGCCGGGCAAAGTTCGTGAAGGTCCCATCCCGCTCAGCGAACGCGGCAGCTGGCAGCACCACATCCGCCAGCTCGGCCGTCTTCGTCATGAATAGCTCATGGACAACCAGGAAGTCCAGATTCTGGAGCACCTCGATACTGTCGGGGCGCTCCTGCGCGGGATCGCTGGCGAGGACGTAGGCAGCCCGTAAGCCTGCCTTTCCACTCAGCATCTCATCCATGGTCGCGCCTGGACTATCAACCTTATCATAGCCGGCAGCAAAGTGTGGCAGGGCGCCCATGTCTGCAGCACCCTGTGAGTTGTTGTGGGGCCAGAGCGCCACCAGTCCGGAGTTCTCCTCGCCCGCCTTTCCCGTCGCGACAAGCAGGGCAGCTAACGCGTCTACCAGTGCAGATGCGTTATCACCTGCGTTGAGCACTGCCTCTCGCCCGACCATTACGATGAGGCTCTCGGCACCTGTGATGACCTCCGCCAAGGAGTCAATCGTCTCAGCCTCCATGCCCGTCTGCGTCGCTAGCTCCTCTGCATCGAGCGCGTCTACACCGGCCTGCAGCTCGTCTGCACCTCCCAGCTTACCGAAGTCTGGCTCGCCTTTGCTCATCACTGCCTTCAATAGTGCTGCTGCAAGGTGTGCCTCGCTACCCGGTTTGACGATCAACGACTCGGTCGCGTCCCCCATCTCCTTCGTGGTACGGCTCTGAACCACGTACAGCTTCGCGCCCTGCTTCGTGGCACCGCGCACGCGTAGGTAAAGAACAGGCTGCTCTTCTTCAAGATCGGCACCAAACGTCAGGATCACCGTACCGGAGCCTACCTCACCAAGATTGGAGCCACTCGTCAATCCAACACTGCGAATCGCTTCTTCGATGCCCGTGTTGGTCGGCCAGTGCAGGCGGAAGTCAATGTTGTTCGTGCCGATGACCTCGCGGATGAACTTCGCGAAGAGATAGAGATCCTCATTGCCAGCTCGGTCGCCCGCAATCGCGCCGATGGCGTCCGAACCGCGGCTCGCCATCACCTCCGCGAGCCGGTCTGCGATCAACCGCAGTGCTTCTTTCCATGTTGCGGGGCGAAACTCGCCATTCTCCTTGATCAGCGGTGTGGCGAGGCGGTCCTCGGCGCGTACGAAGTGGTGGCCAAAGCGGGTTTTGTCCGAGATCCACAGCTCATTCACCCACTCATTCTGGCGCGGCATGATCCGCTTGATATCGTTGCTGCGCGTGCCGAGCACGATATTGCTACCCACACAGTCGTAGATGTCGATGCTGGGCACATTGGTCAGCTCCCAAGGGCGTGCTCTGAAGCGAAAATCCTCAGTCGTCAACGCGCCGACCGGACAGACATCAGTGGTATTACCGCTGAAGTAGCTGTCGAAGGGCGGATCGGAATAGGTCACGATCTCTTGTCCGCGGTTGCGGTCGGCAAACATCAGCACCGGATCGTCCGCGATCTCCTCCTGGAAGCGGATACAGCGCGCACAGTAGATACAGCGTTCGCGGTCCAACCAGATCAACTCTCCGAGCGGGATGGGCTTGACAAACTGGTACTTGTTGCGCTTGTAGAAGCGGCTCAGATCGGGACCATATGCAAAGGTCAGGTCCTGGAGAGGACACTCACCACCCTTGTCACAGACGGGACAATCAAGCGGGTGAGAGGTGAGCAGGAACTCCAGAGTGCCGCGCCACGCATCTGCGACGCGCGTCGTGTTGGTCTTTACATGCATGCCCTCGCTAATGGGCGTGGTGCAGGCTGTGACCAGTTTGGGCATCCACTTAATGACGGGATTGCCCTCCTCGTCCAGTTCGAGCTCGCCCTCCTTGTTCTTACTCGGGTTTCCGATTTCTACAAGGCACATACGGCACATACCAACCGGTTCGATCTTCGGGTGATAACAGAAGACGGGGATGTTCACATCCACCACCTTCGCCGCTTCCACCAGCATGACCCCTTTAGGGGCTTTCACTTCCTGTCCATCTACATAGATGGTGACTAGTTCTTGTTCTTTCGCCATCGTTCACCTGTTGCGTAATGCGTAAAAGTAACGAATAAAACGCAAAACGTAATAAGTAGTCAACGAGCTCTCTCGTAGCTCATTACGTTTTACGCATTACGTTTTATTTCTTTCCTGTAAATGCGCTAGCTCAATGCTCTTTCAGAGGCCGCATCGGGATGATACCGTCGTACGCAACGCCCTGCCCGTATCGTTCGAAGTCGTCGCGGAAGTACTTCATTGCACCAAGCACTACCATCTGCGAGGACTCGCCAAGCGGGCAGAAGCACGTGCCTGCCATCTGCTCGGAGACCATCTCCAACATCTGCACATCGCCGGGTCGCCCTTGCCCCTTCATCATGCGGTGCAGCAACTGGCGCTGCCAGTAGGTACCCTCACGGCAGGGGCTACACTTGCCGCAACTCTCGTGAGCATAGAAATCCACCATCTTGGTGGAGAGCCAGGCCATATCGGTGTGGTCGTCGAGCACGATGACCCCGCCCGAGCCCCCCATCGAGCCCGCCTCTTGCATACTATCATAATCCAACGGCAGATCGAGGTGCTCTTCCGTGAGAACCGGGGCAGAGACCCCACCCGGGATGAATCCCTTCAGGTTGTGGCCCTTCCAGATACCACCTGCATGCTCAAAGATCAGCTCGCGTCCCGTCACGCTCATCGGCAACTCATAGTTGCCGGGCTTGACCACGTGGCCACTGACGCAGTAAACACGGGTGCCCGTGCTCTTTTCCGTCCCCCACTGACGGAACCAATCTGAGCCGTGAAGGATGATTCCGGGAACGTGCGACAATGTCTCCACATTGTTCACCGTTGTTGGTCGCTTCCAGAGACCCGCCTGGGCAGGGAACGGCGGCTTGAGACGCGGCTGACCTAAGTAACCCTCGAGCGAGTTCAACTGGGCCGTTTCCTCACCACAGATGTAGGCAGAGGCTTCCGGATGCAAGTAGATATCAAGGGAAAAATCCTCTTTCCCACCGATGTTCTTGCCGAGCCATCCTTGCTCATAGGCAGCCTCGATGGCCATCTGCATCATCTGTGCACCAAACTTGAACTCGCCACGGTGGTAGATGTAGGCGGCCGTCGCGCCGATGGCGTAGCTGGCAATGATGATGCCCTCGATGAACTGGTGAGGGTTATTCTCGATGATCTCGTGATTCCCGAAGGTGCCTGGCTCCCCCTCCGCGCAGTTCACGAGGAGGTACATGGGACCGTCAGCCTTCTTGGGCATGAAGCCCCACTTTACACCCGTCGGGAAACCTGCACCGCCACGCCCGCGCAACCCCGAGGCTTTCACCTCATTCGTGACATCCTCGCGACTCATCTCCAGGGCTTTTTGCAAACCCTCATAGCCCTGCGCCTTCGAGACGTACACCTCGTAGTCGTCAATGTTCGGGATCTCTCGGTGGCGAAGAACCAGATATACCTGTTCCATACTATCTATTGCCTTCTGTATAGTTACCCTGTCTTACTGTCTGCTACTTGAGCCCCGTCGGCGTATCGGCCGTTCGCTCCTGATGCTTTAGCACGGGCCCATCCTCGGGAAGGCCGCTATCGCGGATCGTCTCGATCAGAGCGTTCATCTTCTCCTTGGTCATGTTCTCGAAGAACTGCTTGTTGACCTGTAGGACGGGCGCTGTCCCGCAGGCCGCTAGGCAGACCGCCTGCTCGGCAGTGAACATCCCATCGGGTGTTGTTCCCCCATCCTCGACACCGAGAATATCGAGCAGTTGGCCGTACGCCCACTCTGCACCTACAAGAGCACAGGGCATATCGGTGCAGAAACGGATCACATACTTTCCAACGGGTTCATGGTAATAAAGGGAGTAGAACTCGCTCACCGCGAAAACTTCCGTGGGATCCAATTCCAGGATCGCCGCTACCTCGCGAATGGCCTCATCCGTCAGGTAGCCATACACGTCCTGTGCCTCGTACAGCAGCGGCATTAGCGCTGCACGCTTTTCCGGGTAACGGCTAAGAATTTCCTCGACTGTGTCGCGTCGTTGTTCAAGTAGCATTACGTTATCTCACAAGTCCTTTTACCGATCCACCCCACCTAGCACCGGGTCCAGGCTCGCGATGATGGCAACCAAGTCGGCTACTAGGCCACCCTCTGCCATAGGGGCGATAGCCTGGAGGTTCGCGAAGCTGGGTGCGCGCATGTGGGCGCGGCACGGTTTGGCGGAGCCGTCGGAAACGATGTAGAAGCCCATCTCACCCCGCGGCGACTCTAGTGGTACGTATGCTTCGCCGGGTGGGACGCGGAAACCCTCAGTCCAAAGTTTGAAGTGATGGATCAACGCCTCCATGGAGAGATAGATCTCTTCCTTCGGAGGGGGCGCAATCTTGTGGTTATCGATACGGAAGGGTCCCTTGGGTAGGTCACGCAGTGCCTGATCGACTATTCGCAAGCTCTGGCGCATCTCCTCCATTCGAACCAGGTAGCGATCATAGACATCGCCCCGCGAGCCAACCGGTACCTCGAAGTCAAACGCCTCGTAGACGCTGTAGGGTTGGGTTTTGCGCAAATCCCACGGTAGACCGGTCGCGCGGAGCGTGGGGCCGGTGATACTGAGCGCGAGTGCCTGCTCCTGTGTGATGACGCCAACCCCTTGTGTGCGCTCCAACCAAATAGGATTGCGGGTCAGTAAGCGCTCGTACTCGTCAATACGTTCTGGAAAGATGTCCAAGATCGCCTGCACCGCCTCCTCAAAGCCGGGTGGCAATTCCCAAGCGAGGCCACCCGGGCGGAAATAGCTGGCCATCATACGCGCGCCGGAGACCATCTCGTAGATGTCTGAGATCATCTCCCGCTCCCGAAAGCCATAGAGGAAGACACTCATCGCGCCGACGTCCAGCGCGTGCGTGGCAAGCCAGACGAGATGGCTGCTCAGACGCGTCAGCTCTCCCAAAATCACCCGCGCATACTCTGCACGAATAGGCGGCGTGATCTCCAACAACCGTTCAACACTAGCGACGAAGCCCCATGTGTTGTACATGGGCGACAAGTAATCCATGCGCGGGGTGAGTGTCGTCCCTTGCTCATACTTTAGGCGTTCAAAGGTCTTCTCGATCCCAGTATGCAGGTAACCAATATCGGGCTCAACACTTAGGACGCGCTCCCCCTCCAATTCCACCTTCAAGCGGAGCACACCATGCGTGGAGGGATGCTGCGGCCCCATGCTCAGTGCCATCCTGCCGCCCACTTCGCCCTCTTCCCAGGAGGGCATAAGCCGCTCCGATGGTCGAAGCGCTTCCATGCGCTCCTGCGCCGCTGCCTCCGATGGGGCGTCACGCCCCAGCAACCAATTTGAAACGTTCTCTAGCAGTCCCATCCGTCCTCGCTTTTCAGTAGTCAGTAGTCAGACATCAGACAGGGCCTTTACATTCCACGTTCTCTGTTCCTGATTAGTGGCTACTGATTACTCTCTCGCAAATGGTTTTTGAGCTTTGACCTCGTCGGCGTTGTGGGTGAACATCACGGGCTCGTAGACGATGGGGAAGTCCTTGCGAAGGGGATGCCCCTCCCACTCTTCGGGCATCATAATACGCGTGAGATTGGGGTGGTTCTTGAACTCTACCCCGAAGAGATCGTAGACCTCGCGCTCGTAGAAATTCGCCCCTAGCCAGACCGGGACGACGGACTCCACAACCGGTTTCTTCTCTGGTAGCCCTACCTTGATGCGTAGCCGCTCGGGCACCTCCACATTGGTGAGGTGATAGACCACCCAGAAACGGGGGTCCTCCCCGTGGCAATCATGCGCGGTGAGGTCGGAGAGCAACACAAAGTTCCGCTCATCGCGAAGCCAGGTCATTATCTCCACGATGGAGCTTGCGTCTACTATCGCGGTCGCCTCGCCGAGCCGGGTGCTCGTGCTGTGGATCTCTTCGCCAAACTGCTCACCCAGCCGCTCCAACGTCGAAGGCTCCATTGTCTCAACGCTTTCCGGACGTTCCGCTATCTCCTCCGCAAACTCCTCATAGCGGCTCTGCGATTCATCGGCCATTCAGCTGTTCCTTTCCTCCCATCGAAAAGGGCGTCACCGTTAGAGCGCTCAACCACAATGGATCGCATCATGACGGCGACGCCCCTCCTGTTTCTGTCACGGATTGGGCGACAGTGCCCGCTCTGCTGAGCCAGTAACGGCTCAACCTTTGGGATATTTGAGATGAAGCACCTTCACTTACTGGTGACTATCTCTGACGACCTCTGGTTCCTTACTGCTGACCACGTTCTCACCGAGGCGAACGAGGTCGCCTTGACGCTGGGTCATGATCTTCTTGTGGAGCTGGATGATCCCATCGATGAGGGCCTCGGGGCGTGGAGGGCAACCAGCCACATACACATCGACAGGCACGATCTCGTCCACGCCCTGCACCACGGCATAGTTGTTAAAGATACCGGCACAGGAAGCGCAGTCCCCCATTGCAATGACCCACTTCGGATCGGGCATCTGATCGTAGAGGCGGCGTAACACAGGAGCCATCTTGCGGCTCACACGACCCGCCACGATCATCAGATCCGACTGGCGGGGGGAAGCACGCATCAACTCCATACCGAAACGTGACATGTCGTACCGCGGTGCCTGTGCGCTCATCATCTCGATCGCGCAACAGGCCAAACCGAACAGCATCGGCCACATCGCACCGGAGCGCGCCCAACCAATCGCTCGATCGGCGCTCGTGAACACGATGCCTGGCTCACCATCTTTTGTGTGATCGAGCACCAACGGTTCAGGATGTTCTAATCCCATTCGAGTGCTCCTTTCTTCCAGATATAGATATAACCTGCTAATAGAATAAGCAAGAATACAGCCACTTCGATCAGACCAAACAGCCCCAGATCACGCAGGATTAGCGCCCACGGGAAGAGGAAGATGATCTCGATATCGACGATAATGAAGAGCGTTGCGACCAGATAGAAACGGATCGGCAAGCGCTGCATCGCGGCGCCAACCGGGACCATCCCGGACTCGTACGGCTGGAGCTTTCGTTCACTTGGCTTGTTCGGGCCAAGGATGGCACCTAGCAGCACGACAATGAGCGCAAGCGCCGTGCTCAGGATAAACAGTAATCCAATGGCGATGTAGGGGGCAAAATTCATCCGTTTTCCTCCAGTAGCCCGCTAGCGGACCGCCGCTTTCTCCGCCTCCTTGGCGGCGCGGGCGGCCTCTTCCCGTGCCCAATCGTTCGGATGGGTATTGGCATAGTATTCAGTCGATACCAAAAGTTCCTGCATGTCGTACACCCACGACTCATGGCGCTCGTAGGAAGAGAGCTCGTAGTCGTGGTTCATCTTGATCGCATCAAAGGGACAATACTCGGCACAGAAACCGCACTGCATGCAGATGGAGGTATCGATGTAAAACTCCGAGCACTGCGGGATGGTCTTGCCACTGGCGTCCTTCGACTGCACGATCCAGATGCACTGTGGCGGACATACCTTGGCACAGATGCCACAGGCAGTACAGCGAATGTCCCCGTCCTCCTGCTCATAGATGAGCATCGGCATGAAGCGGAAGCGTTCTGGCGTCTGGAGCCGCTTCTCGGGATATTGAACCGTGACGTAGCCAAACGTGTCGTCTTCCACCCTACCCGAGGAGAGGAGACCCGAGGGCTCCCAGTCGTTGCCCAGCAAGCTCTGAATATCTTGCCAGTAGGTGTACGCCCAGTGAGCAAAGGTGATCCACAGACCCTTAAAAATATTCGTTCCGAACATTACCGATCCACCTCCCCCAGCACGATGTCGATCGAGCCGAGGATACCGATCACGTCTGCCACCTTATGCCCCTTGCATATCTCTCCAAGGGCTGTCAGGTTAACGAAACTTGCGGGGCGCACATGATAGCGATAGGGATTGGTGCCACCATCAGAGACGACGTAGAAGCCTAGCTCGCCCTTCGGGTTTTCAACGCGGCCGTAGGCTTCGCCAGCCGGGACGCGGATGCTCCAGCGTGGGGTACCTTCCAGAATTGGTCCCTCCGGCAGGTCACGTAGCGCTTGTTCAATAATCCTCCGACTCTGTTCCGCTTCCAGCATACGGATCATGTAGCGATCAAAGACATCACCGCCGTAGAGCACCGGCACCTCGAAGTCGAATCGTTCGTAGATGCTGTATGGCTGCGCCTTCCGCACATCATACTGCACGCCGGAGGCACGCAGCATCGGTCCTGACATCCCAAAGTTGATCGCCAGGTCCCGCGGGAGGACGCCGATACCCTTGGTGCGTGATTGGATAATCTCATTCGTCGTGAGGTAACGATCGAGCTCCTCGAACGCACGCGGCAGGCGTTCCTTTACCAGGAGCGTACATGCCTCGATAAAATCCTCTGAAACATCGTGTGCCACACCGCCGAAGCGGAAGTAATTCACCATCATGCGCGAGCCGGCCGTCATCTCGAAGAGATCGAGAATCATCTCGCGCTCCTCACCGATATAGTTCGCGGGCGTGAAGAAAGCACCCAGGTCACTGATCAAGAAGCCGGCTGCCCATAGGTGGCTGACGATCCGCGTCAACTCCGCCATGATCACACGGATGTACTCCGCACGCTCCGGCACCCCAACCCCTAAGAGTTTCTCGACTGTGAGCGCATAAGCGAAGTTGTTACCCATCCCACAGATGTAGTCGAGCCGATCGGTGAAGGGCATGTTCATCAGCCACATGTTCCGCTCACCGATCTGTTCATGGTTGCGGTGAAGGTAACCCATGACCGGCTCAAGGTCTACCACCGTCTCGCCATCCAACAGGCAGCGCATCTGGAACACGCCATGGGTCGAGGGGTGCTGCGGGCCGAGGTTGAGGATCAGCTTGTCAGTACGGATATCGCTGAGGGCATCCAACTCACCAGGCTGGAGCACGATAGTGCCGCCCGTTTGAGGCTCCCAGTTCTTGGGGTCCCATCCCTGCGGGTAACGCACATTCTTGCCCCAGATGTTTCGATCCTCGGCGGCCACGTGGTATCCCTCAGGCCAGCGGCTATCGAAAGGTTTGTGGTCCTCCTCGTAGTAGGCTTCCTTCCAATCCTTGCGGAGCGGGTGCCCTTCAAATCCCTCCCAGAGCAGGATCCGCTTCAGGTTGGGGTGCCCGGCGAAGCGAACGCCCATCATGTCGTAGACTTCACGCTCCTGGAAGTCGGCCGACCGATAGACGCCGATGACCGATGGTACCACCGGATCATCTTTGTCCGCATGCACCTTCAGATAGACATGCGGGCCACCCTGTTCGATGCTGTATAGGTGGTAGACCACCTCGAACCGATCCTCGTAGTCAACGCTGGTCAGGTTCGATAGGTAATCAAACCCAATATCGTCGCGCAATGAGCGACAGAGCGCCACGAGGCTTTCAGGTTTGACGACGAGCGCGTTGCCTTCAACCTTAAATGTCTCTCCGCCAACGGTCTCCTGTAGCCGCTCTGCCACGCGCTGTGTTAGAGCGACCTCCTCCTCGGGAAGCTCGGCCGGCTTGGCCCTCCCAGGCTTACCCGGCTTAGGCGTTGGCTCCTCCTGTTCCTCCAAGCGTGCGTCAATGACTGGAATCTGCCGCGGGTCGAAGATGTCCGGCCCAAGGACTGGCACGGGATAGTCCTCGGACACACCGCGGCGGTACCACGGCACCTCCGAGATCTTCTGCCCATCGATCTTTGCCTGGAGCGTCATCAATCCTTGCAGCAGCGCGGACGGCGTTGGGGGACAGCCAGGAACGTAGACATCTACCGGGATGTACTTGTCGATCCCGCTGACAACGTTGTAGCCTTCCTTGAAAGGACCGCCCCCCGTCGCACAGGCCCCCATTGAGATAACATACTTGGGCTCGGGCATCTGGTTGTAGAGGCGAACGATCTGCGGGACCATCTTCTTCGTGACCGTCCCTGATACGATCATCACGTCTGCCTGGCGGGGCGAGGGACGGAACAACTCGGCACCAAAGCGAGCGATGTCAAAACGCGCAAAGCCCGTGCAGATCATCTCGATCGCACAGCAGGCCAGTCCGAAGCCAAGTGGCCAGAGTGAGGAGCGGCGCCCCCAGTTGTAGATCTGATCGAGGTTACCGATCAGATCGTTCCATCGGCCCACCCAGACGCTCTCGGGTGTTTGAAGCTCCGGATCGATGTACTCGTCGTAACG
>JALZCF010000239.1 GCA_030863245.1 Chloroflexota bacterium | reverse complement strand
ACACGACCATATCGCGCCCTACCGCCTTATCGACCGACACAAAGTGAGTGCGCACGAACTCCCTTGCCCGTTCCGCCAGGTTCGGCTTGAATGTGGAGTAGGTGATCGGTTGAGCCGCGTGCAACCGAACCACCCAAGGCCACGACCCGCACTTTCGGATGGTTGTTGTAGGCAGCCGCAACACGCCTCCCAAAGTCCTCTCGCCACTTGGAGGCAGAATTCATCGATTCCTCTCGTAGTTTACGGTTTGATGCGCCACAGTGCTTGCTCAGCCTCGTTGATGATCCAGAGCGTCCCCTCCTCGTCGATTTCCAGGGCGCCGCTCTCATAAAGGATCTCGTCACCTAGGTCAAGCTGTTCGACAATCTGGTTGCTCTCTAGATCGATCCGCAAGAGGTCATTATCCTGGGTGAGTGCCCACACCGCATCCGGCCCGATCGCCACGTCCCATGGCATGGCGTCTAGTTCCAGGGTTGCGACAAGTTCGTTGGTGCGTGGGTCGACCCGCTCTATGACGCCTGGGTGCGGTCCGAAACTGCACGCTAGCCAGATCGCCTCCTCGTTGGCAACAATCGAGTTACACCACATACCGCGGATCGGTATGGTCGTGACGATCTCGTTCGTTTGCGGATCGATTCGCACCAGCATCCCTCTCCGGTTGCCGAGCGTTCCCCCAATAGTGGTTGTCCAGAGCGCATCGGTCGTGGCAGCCAGACCAGCCCCGGCGCGGCCTTCCACCTCAGTTACGGGAATCGCTGCTACCACCATGTTGAGGATAGGATCAATCCGCCACACGCCGCCAGTAACCCCCGCATCCATATCGGGAGTGTTGACCCAGACCGCACCACGGCTGATCGCCATCTCGGCTGGGAAGTCACCTGCCGGGATGGTCGCGATCACCTCGCCCGATTGGAGATCGATCCGGTGCACCTCATCAGACAGGGTGTTCGGCGCCCAGAGCGCGTCATCTTGCACTGCAAGGCCCCACCCACGCGAACTAGTCGTGATTGTGTCAACCACGCTGTTGCTCTGAGGGTCGATGCGATAGATCTTCCCGTTCGCCGCGCTCCGTACCCACACGGCCTCCTCACCGATCACCAGCGTTGCCAGCTCTCCTCCCTCGATAGGGATGGTGGCGAGGAGTTGCTCGGATGATAGCGCGATCGGAGTCAAAGGTGCTGCGACCGCAGTTGGAGCCGTCGCAGAGGGAGTTTCCACCTGCAGTCCGCCGGCTGTGCTACATCCCACTGTCAGCACCAGCGTTAAGGCGATGGTTAGTTGCTTGAGACCCCTGTGATTTCGCATGATCTAACTTGCACATTACTCGCCAGGACCACTTGAGAGCTTACCTTGTGCCGAGTGAGGTAGAGGCTCGCCTAGCTCGTCGAGAGGGTACCTCTCTAACCCACGCCACTCTCGTAAGATATGGATACCCATCCCCACGGCCCGGGATGGCAACCACATCAGCGCTTTGAATAGGTTCGATACTATTGGTTGCCCAAGCCCTTGCTTAGCCAATCGATGCCTCTCAGCGTCCCGCAGGCGTGCATTGATTCACTGTTGGGCGTACTGCCTTTGCCAATCATAGTTGCTACTCATCGTCACGTTCCTCCGATAGGCTACTTGATAAATGGAGTAAATCTGGAATGGTTTGCCTGCTACGAGATATCCCTGCTGCCTGTTTTCTAATGAATACCTCTACCATACTGAGAGGGTGTTAATTCGCTGTTAGTTCACCGTTAACCATTGACTGGGATCGGCAAGAATTAGTAAGTAAGATGCGAAAGGTGGTTAGAAACAGCAGATGCCCTCTGTTGGTAACGATCTGGTAACGGTATGTTGCTATAGTGGTAACCATAATGTTCACGTATTATACGAAGGACGCGAGCACGAATATGAGTCGTGCCTTTCTCTACCTACCTTCGAGCACGTACTTGGATTTGATGGTTTCACTCTATCAATGCAAGAGAAGGACAAATTGCGGCAGCTTGACGTTGCCCAGCGGCTGTTCTTGTATCCCTAATGTTTTTCGAGGAGTTGCGGGCTGAACGGGTGATGAAATTGCCGGTTTCTGGATTACCGTCGACCCTCAGAGACTTGAACTGGCGGACCAAATGCCGTAAGCTGTGGGGCAAGTCAAAGGAGGATGGATGAGCCGGGTGGAGCTGCTACTCTTTGGCATGCCGCGCGCCGAGCAGGACGGTCGGCCAGTGGAGCTAAAATCACGCAAGGGACTGGCCTTGCTGGCCTACTTGGCGGTCACGGGAGCACCTCAGTCCCGCGAGGTACTGGCAACGCTGCTGTGGCCCGAGCACGACCAGATGCGGGCAAGACAGAACCTGCGCGCCACCCTCTTTGCCCTCAACCGCACCCCGCTGGGCGCGTGGCTGGCGACCGATTCCGATACCATCCAGCTACATCCACAACTCGCCAGTGCTGTTGATGTGACTCGCTTTACGCAGCATATAAGCAGCGGCCAACTCGACGAGTTGCGACAAGCGGCGGCACTCTACCGGGGTGATTTTCTAGGAGGCTTCTACCTGTCCGACAGTCAACCATTCGAGGAGTGGGCCGTGCTGCAGCGCGAACAGTACCGCCGGCAGGTGCTCGACGTCCTGGAGCTGCTGGCAACTCACGCCATCGCGCAAGGCGACTTCGACGAGGCGGAGGTGCTAGCGCGGCGCCAGTTGGAACTAGACAACCTGTGTGAGGGGGCCTGGCGGCAGTTACTGGAAACGCTCGCGCGAGCGGGTGCACGTAACGAGGCGCTGGCGGAATACGAGCGATGTTGCCAACTGCTGCAGGAGGAACTGGGTGTAGCGCCAGCGAGTGAGACAGTTGCCTTGCACGAGGCGATCGTTCAGGGCAAGTTGGGGGCGGCAACGAGCGGTGGAGTGGCTACAACAGGAACCGTGCCAGATGTATCCGCATCTCCGCGACACAATATCCCCGCTGCCATTACGCCACTCATCGGACGAGAGGAGGAGCTGAGGACGCTTGAGGAATTTCTCACCAACTCTGATGTGCGGCTCGTGACTATCACTGGGGCGGGAGGAATCGGCAAGACGCGCCTCGCGCTGCAGATAGCGGCCAACCTGTTAGACGAATTCCGTGACGGCATCTTCTTCGTCAACCTGGCTCCTCTCCGTGACACAGAGCTGGTGATACCCACCATCGCACAAACGTTGAACGTACGCGAGGAGGGTGGGCAGCCCCTCATCGAACGCCTCAAAGGGTACCTTGGTGACAAGCACCTGCTCCTGCTACTGGACAACTTCGAGCATCTCCTAGCAGCCGGCCCAGAGGTGACCGACCTGTTGGCAGCCGCACCACACCTCAAAGTGCTCGTGACCAGCCGGGCGCTGCTCGATGTCTATGGCGAATGCATCTTCGCCGTCTCCCCGTTAGCGCTACCTGACCTGACGGAATTGCCACCGGTGGAGCGGCTGACGCGCTATGACGCGCTCCGCCTCTTCATCGAACGGGCGCAGGCAGTCAAAGCCGACTTCACCGTTACCAATGCGAACGCGCCTGCCATCGCCGAGATCTGCGTGCGGCTTGATGGGCTCCCCTTGGCCCTTGAACTCGCTGCCGCCCGCGTGCGCCTGTTACCGCCCCCAGCCCTCCTCGATCGCCTTGAGAGCCGGTTAGAGCTATTAACGAGCGGTAGCCGGGATCGGCCCGTACGGCAGCAGACACTGCGCAACACCATGGAGTGGAGCTATCAGCTCTTGTCGGAGGCAGAGCAGAGGTTGTTCAACCGCTTGGCTGTCTTTGTAGGAGGGCGGACCCTGGAAGCTATCGAGGCAGTATGTAATGCAGAGGGAGAGCTGCCGATTGACACGCTAGATGGCGTAGCTTCTCTGGTAGACAAGAGCCTGCTGCGGCAAGAGGAGAGGCTAGATGGCAGGCCGCGCTTCGTGATGCTGGAGACGATTCACGAATATGCACGCGAGCGGCTGGAAGCGAGCGGAGAGGCGGACATACTAAGCAGGCGACACGCTGCGTATTTTCTCGGGCTGGTGGAGGAGGCAGAGCGTTATCTAACAGGACCCGAACAGGCCATCTGGTTAGATCGCCTTGAGAGGGAGTCCTACAACATCCGCGCGGCCTTCCAATGGACCGCGGAAAACGGCGCGGCGGAGATGAGCCTACGTCTGGCGGGAGGATTGGGCAGGTTCTGGGAGATGCGTGGTTATCTCCAGGAGGGGCGAGAGTGGTTAACAATTGCGCTAGCGCGGACGGGGCAACCTTCCCTTGTACGCGCCAAGGCTCTGCTTGAGGCGGGTGCCCTGGCGTATGTACAGGGCCTCTACCAGGAGGCACGTGTCCTGCTGGAGGAAGCCCTGATGATCCAGCGCGAGCAGCATGACAGTGGGAATCTTGCTGTTACCCTGATCGTCATGGGACATGTTATATCAGCCGAGGGCAACGACGCCTTGGCCTGCTCGTTTCACGAAGAGAGCTTGTCCATTTCCCGCGAGCTAGGGAACAAGCGGGGCATCATGATAGCGCTCAATTGCCTTGCGGTCATAGCCATCCGTAGCGCTATCCGGGAAGGCGACTACGCATTGGTGCGCTCTCTCCTGGAGGATTGCTGGGCGCGGGCCCGGCAAGTCGGAGA
>JALZCF010000222.1 GCA_030863245.1 Chloroflexota bacterium | reverse complement strand
AAGCAAGAAGCAGACCTTGAGCAAAGAGCAGTAGTACAGCTATGCAGTGAGCGTCAGGCAGCTCAAGGCGAGGGGCTGTCATCGCGCCCGCTGCTTCCAGCTGTACCGGCTATAGGCTTGTCACGTGCCCTGTCGCCGCTGGCTGCACCGTTAGGAGTCGTCCCCAATCCGTCGGGCGAGACGGGGCGCAAGACGTGGATCAGACTCTGCAAGGCGTTGTAGAGCATCAGTACAATGGCGACCAGCAGCGCCGCCACCGCGGCGGTCAGCGCGACGAGCAGGTAGTAGACCGTCGAGTACCAGCCGGCGGGTAGGTTCTTTGATTCTTGGAGCGGGATACTCAGCAACAATAAGAGCAGGATGCCCGCGGCGAGGGCCCCCGTGCTCAAGAGACCGATCTGCTGGACGCGCTTGAAAAAAAGCATATCGAGCTGACTCGTGGCGTGCCGGCTCAGGCTGAGCATCGCCAACATGAGGGCCAGGATGGTCGCCGAAGCGCTCACCACGCCCGTGCCCACCGAACGTGCCGAGGGGATTAGGGCCTCCAGCAGGCGACGCGCCTCCGTGCCGCTATAGA
Source organism: Chloroflexota bacterium (assembly GCA_030863245.1). Lineage (GTDB taxonomy): Bacteria > Chloroflexota > Anaerolineae > Ardenticatenales > Ardenticatenaceae > JALZCF01. The sequence goes on along the minus strand of JALZCF010000222.1, from coordinate 3,912 downwards.
CTTGGCCCACAATCAGCTGCCCCCCAATCGCCACCCCCGCCGCCAGTAGGGCGCCAATCAGCGCCTGTTTGGCCCCTACACACAGGATGTGTTCGCTTTGCTGGCGTTGTTGGCGCTGCCCTGCCTCCAGCGGTGCAGCGTTAGACTGGCCATCCTTCACCGCGCGTTCCCCTGCTAGCTGTTAGAGCGTGAGTGCAACGATTCGACAGCCTACTGTGGGAGGCTTCTAAGCAGGGATCGTACCGGTGAGAACGACTCGGCCCATGGAGTAGGCCCGATGAAAGTGAACCCCGGCAGAGCGCTTGAGCTTCTCGCGGATAAGAACCTAGCTCGTCACCTGTCACCCCTCTGAACCATCATCAAACAGGATCGCGTGCACGACCTGCGGACCGTGTGCCCCCAGGGTCAGGCTCATCGCGATGTCGGTGGATTTGCTGGCACCCGTGATCAGGGTGAGATTGGCCCCTTCTCGCAGCATCTCCTCCAGGATGCCGGCCTCGTGCTGTTCGGCTAACGAGGCCTCAATGCTTCGGTAGAGCCGGCTGAAAGGGATCAGGGCGATGTGGTAGAGCGGCAATAGGCTGGCCGAGCGATCCTTGCCACTGCCGGTCATCATCAGCGTGCAGCCCGTGCTGGCGAACGCAGCCTCCACCCCTGTCACGCCAAAGCGGATCTCCCGCACGCGCACGCGGTCTTCCATGCTACGCAGCGCGTCGGGTATGACGAGAGAGAGCCCATGGGCCGTAAGCGATCCAGATTGGGGTAACTACGGGATAAGTGGTTGTGATGTAAGCGATAGGTGGTCTACAAATGGTGCACTACTAGCGAGCAGAAAGGTTCCCACACCTGGTCGCCTTGCGCGAGGCAGTCCTTCCCAGCAGCCCCTCTTTGCCTGCAGGGCATGCTGTGCAGAGTCGTGCCCAATCAACCATTACCCATGCGATAGATCGCGCGTTATGACAGAGCCGCACTATGACGACGCGGCGACTGTCACACCAACTATCGAGGACCATTCTGCGCCTCATCTGCCTCCTCGTGGATTCCAACCTCCCCGAGGAAGCGAGCGCGCTCTGGCGGTTCGCTCGCACCAGGGATTGATGCGCAAGCACACAAGAGCATGTGCGAGGTCCTGGAATACGGATCCGCCCTCGAACTCAAGGACACCAGAAGTGATGCGGGATCACACACGTCCTGCTAGCGGTACGGATTCTGCTGCGCTCCCAGGCATGCGACTTCTGCTTATACGCGCCCACGAGATGACCGTGGATCGGTAGGGCGTCCCGTGGCATCGCGCTAGGTCTAGGTCAGGCAGTGGCCTGGTAAGGAGGTGGTGATCGAGATAGGGAACGGAGGAAACACTCTAAAGACAACTCATACCACAGAAAGGGAGTGAACGATGTCATTGAGGAATTCCCGCATCCGCCATATGGCAGCTCTGGCGCTGGGTCTAGGGTTACTCTTGGTGGTGGCTTTGGTAGGGCTGCCACACGCCGCACCAACCGTGCTGGCACAAGGGCAGGCCACGCCCACCGTCATGGAAGAAGAGGCAGAAGAGCGCGAGGCTGAGGAGACGCCCATCGCGCGCGACACGCCCACGGCGGGTTTCGCGCAGCCTCAACTACCAGCCGATATCCCAGCAGAGCGGCGCGTACCGTATGCCCTGCTGAGCGAGGCCGCGCACAGTGTGGCGCTAGCCCTCGAGGTGGCCCAAGCAGCGCCAGGGATCGAGGGGGGCGATGAAGAAGAAGCGGCTGCCGGAGCACAAGAAGAGGAGCCGATGACGGCAGCGCGGGACCTGGCGTCTGCGACGCACGCTATGCTGGCGACGACCGCTGGGATTCTCGGTCGAATCGCCGATGGGCTGGAGGATCTTGAATTCACAGCTAGGCAAGAAGCGGGCGTGACTGAAGAGGCACAAGAGCCAGAGTTCGAGGAGACGCCCACACCGGAGGAGACGCCGACACCTGAGGACGAGGCAGAGACAGAGGAGCTCGATCTGGAGGAGACGCCGACACCTGAGGATGAGGCAGAGTTGGAGCTTTTTGAGGAGACGCCGACGCCTGGGGACGAGGAAGAGACAGAGGAGCTCGATCTGGAGGAGACGCCGACACCTGAGGACGAGGCAGAGTTAGAGCTCGATCTCGAGGGAACACCCACCCCGATTGGCGCGGTTGGCGAGGACGAGGCAGAAGAGCTAGGGCTTGAGGAGACCCCTACCCCGGTTGGCGAGGACGAGGCAGAAGGTACCTTTGAGCAAGAAGACCGCCCACAAGTCACTGCCGCTCAACCATGTGGCGACCTGGTAACACTTGTCAGGGACGCGCGGCGCAGTGTGGTAAGGCTCGAGGAAAGCATGGGCCGCTTCGGCGGTATGGAGCCCGCGCGGACCGCGCAGACCGATGCCCTCGATTCACTACAGAACCACTTCCAGGAGATGCAGGAAGCCCTCCAGTGTCTGGCCCAACCTGATACGGCCGAACAGCCGGACGCTGAGGAAGCCGAGGTAGAGGTAGAGGTCGAGGTGACACCTACCCCGGCTGAAGAGGAAGTCGAGGAGGCAGAAGCCAGGCCGACACCCGTGACGGGCGAGGAGGCCGCCGAGGTCGAGCTGGCGGATATCATGGCGAACCCGGAGCAGTTCACGGGCCAGACGGTCACCGTGCGTGGCTCAGTGAGCGAGGCGATCAGTGAGCGTGCCTTCTGGCTGGCGACGGACGGTGAGGAGGTGGCCGTCTTGACGATGCGCCGCATCCGCCGGCCGCTGGAAGAGGGGGAGACCCTGCGCGTGCGGGGTACCGTTCGTGAGTTCGAACGCGCGGCGATCGAGGAAGAGCTGGGCGTCGAGCTAGACGACGAGCTGGCGCAAGAGTTGGAGGGTGAGCCTGTCATCCTCGCTGAGGCAGTCCAAGCCGCCCGAACGCCACAGCCCGCAGCAACACCAACGGAGGCGGAAGAGGCGGAAGAGGTGGAAGAGGCGGAAGCCACACCAACGCCGATGGAGGAAGGTGAAGCAGGGCAAGAGGTTACCGTGGAAGTGGTGGCGGAGGATATTGCCTTCGACCAGGACACTGTCACGGTACCCGCCGGCGCCCACGTGGTGATGGAGTTCACCAATCGCGATAGCGTGCCCCACAACTGGGCCGCCTATCAAAGTAGCGATGCAGAGGAAGCGATCTTCGTCGGTGAGATCATTACCGGTCCGGATGAGACCATCACCTACGAGTTCGATGCGCCCTCGGAGCCCGGCACCTACTTCTTCGTGTGTGATGTGCACCCCACCACCATGACCGGCGATTTCATCGTCGAGGAGGCAGGTAGTTGATGGCCTGAGCTACCATGCTCGCAGGAAAGCAAGGGGCGACTCGCCATCTCGCCCCTTGCTTTATCCCCACTTCAAGCAGGATTCTGTTGTGATAGGAGGTGATGCGTATGTGCTAGACATTCCTGAATCAACTAGAACACGTTATCTCTGATACCCCGTCCTTCAGCCACTTGCTGGGTTGCCATACCTAGCGCCTACTGTCTACCCAAGGAGGCCATTATGGCTAAACACTTATCCCTACCTCTCTTTTCTCTCTGCGCTGTGGCTCTGCTCGCTGTTGCCGCGTTCCTGCTGGCTCCCAGCCGGAGTGCCATCGCCCAGCAGCCCGCATCGTCCGTTGGGGAACCCTCCGCTGCGCTCGAGCTGATTGCCGAGGGGCTCACGGCGCCCCTACAGGTCGAAGAGGCGCCAGATGGCAGCGGACGCCTCTTTATTGTGGACCAAACCGGCCAGATCCGTATCGTAAGCGCAGATGGGACATTGCTGGAAGAGCCCTTTCTCAATCTCCAGGAAGAGATAGTGGAACTGAGGGAGGATTACGACGAGCGCGGCCTGCTGGGGCTGGCCTTCCATCCGGACTATGCCGACAA
>JALZCF010000213.1 GCA_030863245.1 Chloroflexota bacterium | reverse complement strand
ATATCGTCCAGCGCGCCCCGCACTGTTTTGCCCACCAGTTCCACGCAATGCAGGAGCCGAATGGCGGTCACCACGCGTTGCGATCGATCCTTACTTGACTGTAATGGAAAGGCAATCGCTCTGAAGTACTGTACTGCCGTCGGTGCTCCTGAACTGGAACCTGACATTAAACTGCTCGCCGTCCGGAAACGGAGCCTCGTAATGGAAGTGCAGCGCACCCGCACCACCGTTTGAGGTTGTTAGCGTTATGTCTTGCCATTGCAGGTAGTTAGTGTTGGCGCATACTCCATCAAAGTCGCCCTGTGGGTCACGCGCACGCCAGACGGTGAAAGTCGTATTGGGTGGTGCCTGATGGATATTCACCGTCATCTCGGCCGAGAATGTGCCAGGCACCGCCGCAGTGGGCGCGATTACAAAGAGCCCTTTGCCGTAACCCTCCACCGCGGTCAGCTTGCTATGATCACCAGCACGTGCCATAGCGGTTGTGCTGGCAAACGTCGCAGCTACAAGGATGAGAACAAGGACAGCTACGATCCGGAACGCCCGGGAACGCTTCATGGTAGACCTCCTCTATATGCAATAAGTGGAGAAAACGGGCCCTGACCATTGTGGAAAGGCCGGACCCATTGCAGGAGAAACGTTACCCCAGTAACCCGATATGCAGGGCGGCGTGGTGGGTACGTTACTCCTCCTCGTCACGCATCACACGTTGTACCTTCTGAACTACCTCATCTGGCACGTGCTCCATGCCATGGACAGTACGGGCGTGCTCGGCAACCTTCCGAAGGGCCTCGTCTTCTGTCTTGGCCCGTACCACGCCGTCACAATCGAACCCCACGTCGCGACAATTGACAACTTTGATCATATGCAGTGCCTCCTTGTTTCGCATTCCCTTTCGGGATGAAAGTAACGATGCCTCTAGTATAGCTGTGTACGCCTACCACTATAAGCCGGTTTGCGGTATAATAGCGGTATAAAAGCGGTAGTGATGGTTCCATATTTGAATGTGATTTAGCTCGTGCCCGTCTACCAACCCGGCACAATGATGTCTGTTCCCCGGGTTCAGAATTCTCTGGCTACAGAGAGGGCGTATTAATGAACGAGGAGCTCTCATTTGGTCAATGGCTTAAACGTCGGCGCGGAGGACATGGACTGACACAAAAAGCGTTAGCACAACTGGTCGCCTATTCACCCGAGACCATCCGAAAGGTCGAGGCAGACCAATTACGTCCCTCTCGCCAGATGGCTGAGAAGCTAGCAGATGCGCTTGGTATTGAGGCTGACGAACGACTGACCTTTATCCGTTTTGCGCGAGACGAATTGCTGGTCGACACAATCCCGCTGCCGACTCATACTACCGACCTCTCATCCCCTTCCCCCACCCAAACCCCTAACAACCTGCCGTCGCAACTTACTTCCTTCGTCGGCCGTGAAGAGGAGCTAGAGCGGATAGAGTGGCTCCTGTGTAGGGGCGAGGTGCGCCAGATCACGTTGACCGGGGCGGGCGGTATTGGCAAGACCCGGTTGGCGCTGCAGGCAGCAACGGAGCTTCTGGATCACTTCTCGAGTGGGGTCTACTTTGTATCCTTGGCGTCAGTCGCCGATGCTAGCTTGGTGATTGCGACTATTGCCCAGACCCTGCGAGTCGAGGAGCGGGGCACTCAACCCCTGGTAGAGCGGCTGAAGAATTACTTGCGCGACAAACACATGCTCCTGGTCTTAGACAACTTCGAGCAGGTTGTTGGCGCCGCACCGATCGTTTCTGAGCTACTGAGAGCGGCACCGCGGCTCTCGGTGTTGGTGACAAGCCGGGAAGTATTACACATCTATGGCGAGCATGAATTTCCTGTGCCCCCTCTCGCCCTCCCTAAGCGTAAGGACACCTTGTCCCTTTTGACCCTCTCAAAATATGAAGCAGTGGCGTTATTTGCACAGCGTGCACAAGCGAGCAAGCCTGACTTCCGCTTGACGGCTGCCAACGCAGCCCTGGTTGCCGAGATCTGTATACACTTGGATGGCCTGCCGCTCGCGATCGAGTTGGCCGCTGCCCGTAGCCGGCTCCTCACGCCGCAAGACATGTTGGCTCGCCTTCCAAGTCGCTTGAAGCTACTCATAGGAAGCGCACGCGACCTGCCCGCACGGCAGCAGACCTTGCGCGCGACCATTGAGTGGAGTTATAACCTGCTTGAAGAGGGTGACCAGGTACTATTCCGGCGGCTGGCCCCCTTTGTAGGAGGTTGCACGCTGGAAGCGATCGAGGCAATCTGCAACCCAGACGGGGATTTGCCCTTTGATACGCTGGAAGGGGTGGAGTCCCTCCTCGACAAGAGTTTGATGTACCAGGAGGAGGGGCTGGAAGGTGAATCGCGTTTCCGAATGCTAGAGACGATTCGCGAGTACGCCCACGAGAAGTTGCTCCACTCTGGAGAAGCCGCCGCCCTACGAGATCGCCATCTGGCTTTCTTCTTGGGTCTAGCAGAAAAGGCCGAGCCGAATATTTGGGGGTCGCGACAGGTAAAGTGGCTCAACCGGTTGGCGAGCGAGTATGGCAACCTGCGAGCAGCACTTGAGTGGTCACTGACGGGTGGCCGTGAGGAGATAGGGTTACGATTGGCGGGTGCGCTATGGTGGTTCTGGGTCTGGCATAGCCCCTTCGGGGAGGGCCGCACCTATTTAGCAACCCTTTTAGCGCGTACGGAAGGACGTCCCCCGACGACTGCACGCGCGAAGGCGCTGACGGCTGCGGCGAACCTGGCGATAAGACAGAAAGATTTCGCCAGGGCAACCTCGTTAGCCGAGGAGAGTTTGGCCGTCAGCCGCGCGGTCGAAGACAAGGGCAGCCTCGTCCATGCCCTTCTAGGACGAGGGGAAGCGGCTGAGGTTCAGGGCGAGGATGGTCAAGCGGCCATGTTCTACGAAGAAGCGATGGCGCTTGCCCGGCAGATTGGTGACAAACCGGCGCTGGCTCTGGTGCTTAATTGTCTTGGTAACAGTGCGTTGTACCGGGGGGAGAGCGCTGCGGCGGCCGTGTTCTACGAGGAAGCGCTGGAGCTCTTCCGCGAACTTGGCAACAAGTGGTGCGTAAGCTTCCAACTTCGGGGCCTAGGCATCAGCGCCATCGGGCAAGGTGCCTACGAACAGGCCTGTCACAGGCTTGAAGAAGCCCTCACGCTCGACCGCGACGTCGGGTATACCACCGGTGTCACTGTAGACCTTGCCCTTCTTGGGCAGGTCGCCCGGTTGGAGGGCAAGTACGCAGACGCCAGTGCGCTGGTCGTTGAAAGTCTGACGCTCTCGTGGGAATCCGAAAACAACTATCTGATCGCAGTCTGCCTGTCAGAATTGGGAGGCCTGGCGGCTGCCCAGGGGCAACCTATCCGAGCCGCACGATTGCTGGCAGCCAGCGAGGCACTCATCGAGGCCATTGGCAGTCAGCTGGACAGTGATGACCAGGCGTTCCATGATCACAGCGTTGCGACAATCCGTGATCAGCTGGACGCGGCCTCCTTCGCCACCGCCTGGACGGAAGGCCAGTCGATGACCCTGAAGCAAGTGTTTAATTATGCTCTAACATGGGAAGAGGAAAACAGGGATACAGGGAGCTATCCATGACAATCATAGCGAAGCCACGCTGCTCCTGCTCAGCATGGCTTCGCTATTCGTTCTCACTATTGACCTAAGAATATCCCTATCAGCAGGGCACCGCCCGCGCTAACCATAAGAAGCATCCACCACCGCATGGTGCGCCTAGCAACGCGTTTCAATCTATGCTTCCATCTCCTACGTCTAGCCATCCCCTAGTCTCCTTCCAGAGCGTCAGCAAGCCACGTTCTGTATTCTAAGCAATAGA
>JALZCF010000188.1 GCA_030863245.1 Chloroflexota bacterium | reverse complement strand
TTTTTTCCTCCGGTAGACAACGGCCGCACAGAGCATTATCGGCTCTGTCCGGCCTTTCTCTACCGGAGGAAAAAATGGCTGACGTAAAATACAAACGGATCTTGCTAAAAGTAGGAGGCGAGGCCCTTTCCCATCCGGGTGGTTTCGGTATCAACCCGGAAAAGGTCGAGGAGTTGGCCCGTCGGGTCAAGCGCGTCAAAGACCTAGGCGTGGAGGTGGCCGTGGTCACCGGCGCAGGCAACATCTGGCGCGGCACGGTTGGCATGGAGCATGGCATGGACCGCGCAACCGCAGATTACATGGGCATGTTGGCAACGGTGCTCAACGGTCTAGCCCTGCAAGATGCGTTGGAGCGCATAGGGGTGGATACCCGCGTACAAACAGCGATTGAGATGAAAGCAGTCGCCGAGCCGTACATTCGTCGTCGGGCTATCCGCCATCTTGAAAAGGGCCGGGTGGTCATCCTGACCGGCGGTACCGGCAATCCCTTCTTCACAACCGATACCGCAGGCGCGCTCCGTGCCATGGAGATCGACGCCGACATCATGGTGAAAGCTACCAAGGTGGACGCTATCTATGCGGAAGATCCCAAAAAGAACCCAGATGCGGAACGCTTCTCCCATCTGTCCTATCTGGATGCGCTGAATCTGGGTGTCCAGGTCATGGACTCTACCGCTCTCACTCTCTGTATGGACAACGGACTGCCGATTATTGTGACGAATTTATGGAACGAGGGTAGTATAGAACGTGTGGTATCCGGCGAAGACGTCGGCACACTAGTCAGTTAAAGTTGGGATGACGGGCGCAACCTTGAATGTAGACGCAAAGGAGGCATATCGTGGTAAGAGAGTTGCTTCGAGATGGAGAAGAGCGCATGGACAAGGCAGTGGAGGCGCTCATGATGGATTTACGCGCGATTCGCACGGGACGTGCCAACCCGGCTCTGTTAGAGCGGCTGACCATTGATTACTACGGAGTGCAGACACCCGTTAACCAGGTTGCTGGCATCTCGGCCCCTGAGCCCCGAATGCTCATGATCAAGCCGTGGGACCAGAGCGCTATGAAGTCCATCGAAAGGGCGATCCTGGAATCGGATCTTGGCCTGAATCCAAACACCGATGGTCAGGTGATCCGATTGGTACTCCCACAGCTCACCAGAGAGCGTCGCCAGGAATTGGTGCGACAGGTCGGCAAGCGTACCGAGGAAGCACGTGTTGCCATCCGTAACATCCGGCGCGACGTGCTGAAGGATCTGGAGGATGCACAAAAAGAGGGCATGATGTCGGAGGATGAACTCTATCGTGCTAGAGACCAAGTGCAGGAGCTGACAGACGAGCACATCAAGCAGGTCGACGAGATCGCCAAGGACAAAGAAGAAGAGATCATGGAGTTCTAGAGCAGTGGCGAGAGGTGAGTCGTTAGCATAAAGAGCAGGTCGCGATCTCGATCCCTGCTAGGTGATGGCTGACGGTTGATCTCCGTCAATTGAAAAGGTGGAGTTGCATGGCGGAGCAAGGCGAGCTACCGGAGTTGGAGGGACTGTCAGTTCCCTACCACATCGGCATCATCATGGATGGCAATGGACGCTGGGCACAACAACACGGGTTGCCACGCAACATGGGGCATCGCGAGGGAGCGGAGGCGCTCAAGGAGGTGCTTGAGGCATGTGCTGAGTTCGGCGTCCAAGAACTTACCGTCTACGCCTTCTCAACTGAAAACTGGAGTCGGCCACCTGATGAGGTGAGGCATCTCATGATGCTTCTGGATTACTTCATCCAACGTGAGCTGAATCGCCTCGATAGGCAAGGGGTGCAGATCCGGCATATCGGTCGCGAGGAAGGGGTCGACGAACACCGCCTGCACAAGATTCACCAGGCAGTAGAGCAGACACAGCACAACAAGCGCCTCATCCTCAACGTTGCCTTCAATTATGGAGGGCGCGCTGAGATTGTAGACGCCGTGCGGGAGATCGTCCGCAAGGGCATCCCCCCGGAAGCGATCACGGAAGAAACAGTTTCCCGTCACCTCTACACGTACCGCTCACCCGATCCCGATTTGATTATTCGAACTGGGGGCGAGTACCGGCTCAGCAATTTCCTGATCTGGCAGGCCTCTTACGCCGAGATCTACTCGACGGAGGTGTACTGGCCGGACTTCGGTCGGGAGGATCTTCTTCAGGCGATCCGTGCGTTTAACCAGCGGGAGCGCCGCTACGGCGCACTCCCCGCTCCGCACGTCTGAACTGACGCTTCATGCTGCGGGTGCGCCTTGTCAGCGCCATTATCCTGATTCCGGTTGTCGCTTTTTTTGTGTATCGAGGGGGCTTTCTCTTCGCCCTTGGCATGGCCATCGTCGCCGCGTTGGCGCTGAACGAGTTCTTTCGAATGCTCTCACACCAAGGGGATCGACCGCTCTGGTTACTCGGTGGCGGCGCGACTGCGTTACTGATCTTGAACGGGCTCGGCTTGGGTGAAACTCTCGACCAGGCAGCGATCATGCTCCTGGTCTTTGGCGGTCTTCTCTGGGAGTTAGGGGCCGCTCAGAAGGGTAACGCCATGCGCGGTTGGGCACTCACGATCGCGGGTGTGCTTTACATCGGCTGGCCGTTGGGGCTGGCAGTCGCCCTGCGCGAGCTCGACCAGGGGTTGTTCTGGATCATCGTCGCCGCGCTTGGCGTCTGGTCCTGCGACACGGGAGCGTACTTCGGGGGCCGCTTCCTTGGCGGGAAACTCTCCGGCAACCGGAGGTTCTCTGCGCGCTGGAGCCCCAACAAGACCTGGGAAGGCTTCTTCACTGGCACGCTGCTCTGCCTGGTTGTTACAGCGATCCTGTCCGTCTGGCTCCTAGAGCTTGCGTTGTGGCAAGGCGTGCTCTTTGGACTCTTTCTTGGTCCTTCCGCGGTCTATGGGGACCTGACTGAGAGCATGGTAAAACGCCGCGTTGGAGTGAAGGATTCTGGTGCTCTCATCCCAGGCCACGGCGGCATGCTCGACCGGATTGATTCCATCCTCTTCGGCGCCGTCGCCGCGTACTTCTTTGCTAGATGGGTAGTCTATTAGTAGAGTTATCAGAGATCAGGGAGCAGAAGATAGCGTGTCATGGATCAGTATCGATGAGCTAGGGCCGGTTTGTCTCCTGTTCCCTGCCTTTGACGTATTGTGACTATGGAACAGATAGACCTTCTCTCGATTCTCAGCTTCCTCACGCTGATTTTCTCCGCTGCGAATCTCATTCTCGCTTTCTCCCTCGTCGTCTATATCCTGACGCACAACCTCTGGAGCAGCGTCGCACGCACCTTTGCCACGTTAATGGCCTTCGTCACCATCGTCTACGGTGCGGATATCATTCTAAGTCGAGAGCTAAGCCAGATCGCTACAGCGGCCTGGCTCAAGTTCCAATGGGTGGGGATCGCACTGGTACCGGCCACCTATCTCCACTTCAGTGACGCACTCCTACGCACAACGAATGCCAGTTCTCGTCGCCGCCGTGCTGCGGTATTGATCAGCTACCTTGTCGGCGTGCTTTTTGTCTTCTTAGCGCTCTTCACGAACCTGATCGTGGGAGAGAGTATTCAGTATGAACCATGGGCCCCTCAGCTTGTCGCCGGACCGTTCTTCTGGTTCTTCATGCTCTACTTCTTCCTGACTTCTGGTTGGGGCTTTACGAACACGCTCTGGGCACGCAGCCGGGCGCTCACACCTACCAGTCGCCGCCGGTTCACCTACCTGGTTGCTTCTTTCGCCGCGCCGGGTCTTGCCGTCTACCCCTACCTGGTCTTCACCTCAGTGCCTGCCCGATTGAGTCCGACTCTCCTCCTCTCGCTCAACCTAATTGGCACCCTTGGCGTCGCGGTCATGTCCGTGATCATGGCCTATAGCGTAGCCTTCCAGGGGGTACTCGCACCGGATCGCGTCGTCAAGCGCTCCTTCCTCACCTACCTGCTGCGCGGTCCGCTGTTGGGTGTTTTCATCCTGATCACGCTTCTTACGGTACCACGCGTCGAAAACGTGCTAGGCGCACCGCGCGAGACGATTCTGATCTTCGTCGTGGTGGGCGGCATCATCTTCTATGAGGTGCTGGTACGGCGCCTCCGCCCGCTGGTCGATTTGTTCGTCTATCGGGAGGATCGGGATGAGTTTGAGATCGTTCGCTCGCTCGAAGAGCGCCTCGTCACCTCAAGAGACCTAGAGCAACTTCTTGAGAACCTTCTCACCGCTATCTGCGACCTCCAGCGCGCCCACAACGGTGTGGTGGTGACGGTTGTCAACGGGACATTGCACGCAGAAACGACCTGTGGCGAGAAGGGGACGCTCCAGCGGTTATTGGAGCGTCTCACACCGAACGACCTGGCGCAACTCACCGATGTTGTGGCCGACGAAGAGCAGTTGGAAAGCTGGGTGGCTTGGGAGACTTTCTGTCTCCTTCCTCTCCGTGCAGATGATCGGGAAAGCACGCTCGGTTTCCTGGTGATCGAGCCGAGCGACGAGGCACAGGTGCTGACTGAGAAGGAGCAGCAGCTCATGCGCCACTACATCCACCAGGCTGAGATCGCACTTCGGGACCGACGCCTCCAACAGAGCATCTTTGCGCTCCTGCAGCAACTCGCACCACAGATGGAAACGCTCCAACGATGGCGTTCCATCGCCCCCTTCCCTAATGCCGTTCCCGATACCCTGGAAAGCGCCATCAGCCCGATACATGATGAGGAGTTTACTCAGTGGGTGAAGGATGCGCTGGGACACTACTGGGGCGGCCCGCGCCTCACCGAGAGCCCCTTGCTGGCGATGCAAGTGGTGCGGCGAAAGCTCAAGGAGCACGATAATAACCCGGCCCGCGCGCTGCGCGCCGTGCTCACCGATGCGCTCGACGCCTTGAAGCCGGAGGGCGAGCGGGAGATGACAACCCCGGAATGGCTCCTCTACAACATCCTCGACCTCAAGTACATCCAAGGACGCCGCGCCCGCGACGTCGCCATGAGCCTCGCCATGAGCGAGTCCGACCTCTATCGCAAGCAACGCGCCGCGATTGACGAGCTCGCGAAGGCTATCGGCCACATGGAAGAGGAGATCGCGAGGGAGACAACCCTCCAAACCCTCGAACGACAAACATCGGAGCAGTGACACGTTACCCATGAGGGCGATGTCCAATCTCATTTACCCATCTCACGCAAGTGGTATAACTTCAAGACAGACCTATACGAGTAGATTCTCTCATGAAAGTCAAGGGGCAATTTAAGCAACGGGGCTGGAAAGCGCGTCGACGAGGTCGGTTTTGGCGCGATAGCCGATGCCATTGGCTCAGTTGCGCACTTGTATAGTTCATGCACCACGTAGTATGCACTATGCAACAGCGTCTGTGGAGATATTGGGCATGGTCGATTCAATCTTGCTAGAGTTGTACCGTCATCGGTTGAGTGGGGTGGCGGAGGAGATGGGGGTGACGTTGCGGCGGACGTCGTTCTCACCGAATATCAAGGAGCGGCTGGATTTTTCGTGCGCGCTGTTCGACGGCGAGGGGGGGCTGCTGGCGCAGGCAGCGCATATTCCGGTGCACTTGGGGGCGATGCCGGCGAGTGTTGGGGCGGCGCTGGGGGCGTTTTCCTCCTGGCGGCCGGGGGATTTGGTGATCCTCAATGATCCGTACCAGGGGGGCACGCACTTGCCGGATATCACGATGGTGTCCCCCGTGTTCGTGGAGGAGGGGGCCGGCGTGCCCCACTTCTTCCTTGCGACCCGTGCGCACCATGCAGACGTCGGGGGGATGTCGCCGGGGTCAATGCCGCTGTCGACGGAGGTGTACCAGGAGGGGATCATCATCCCGCCGCTGAAGCTGGATGAGGGGGGTCGAACGAACGAGGGATTGCTGGGGCTGCTGCTACGCAACGTGCGCACGCCGGAGGAGCGGCGCGGAGACCTGGCGGCGCAGCGGGCCGCGCACGCAGTTGGAGAGCAGCGGCTGCGTGCCCTGGTTTCGCGGCATGGGCTGGAAGAGGTGCTGGCGTACGGCTCACACCTGCAAGCGTACAGCGAGCGGCTCACACGCACGGCGATCCTGGAATGGCCGGATGGGGTGTACGAGGCGGAAGAAGTGTTGGAGAGCGGAGCAGAGGGGATCCTTGTGCCAATCCGGGTGCGGGCGACGATTGCGGGGGATGAGATCGCCTTCGACTTCGCGGGCACGTCGCCCGCGCTGCCCTGGTCGCTGAACGCGGTGCTGTCGATCACGCAGTCGGCCTGCTGGTATGCAGTGCGGTGCCTAGTAGGGGAGAAGGCGCCGGTGAACGGCGGATGCTTCGCGCCGGTCCAGGTCGTCGCGCCGGAAGGGAGCCTGGTCAACGCACAGCCGCCGGCCGCGGTTGCGGGGGGCAACGTCGAGACCTCACAACGGATCGTGGATGTGGTGTTCAAAGCGCTGGCCCAGCCACTGCCCGACCGGGTGGCAGCGGCCGGTCAGGGGACTATGAACAACCTGACGATCGGGGGCGTGGACGAGCGGGCTGTCGCGGGGCAGGAGGGGAAAGCGGGGCGGCCGACCCCCTTCGCCTACTATGAAACGATCGGAGGGGGCATGGGAGCACATCCGGAGGGTGACGGCCTGTCGGGCGTACATGTGCACATGAGCAACACCATGAACACGCCGGTGGAGGCGCTGGAGCGAGCGTACCCGTTCCGGCTCCGACGGTATGAGGTGCGGAAGGGAAGCGGTGGCAGGGGCAAGCAGCACGGGGGCGACGGGGTGATACGGGAGTATGAAATGCGAGTGCCGTGTACGGTGACGATGCTGAGCGAGCGGCGGGCGAGCGCGCCGTACGGATTGGCAGGGGGTGAGGCAGGGCAGCCAGGGCGTAACGTGCTCATACACAGGGATGGGAGCGAGCAGCAGCTTCCGAGCAAGTTCTCGCGCACCTTCCAGGCGAGCGAGCGACTGCGGATCGAGACGCCGGGAGGGGGAGGATGGGG
>JALZCF010000207.1 GCA_030863245.1 Chloroflexota bacterium | reverse complement strand
CCACGACCGCACCATCGAGGTCGATGCGCCGCGTCGAGGTGCTGGCTAGGGCGAGCATGTCGGCGTCAGATCCGACGGCAGCGATACGATCCGCGCGAACCGCTACGGCTGTCGCTTTTTCCTGAGGGTCTGCCATCGTGATGACTTCGCCCCCGTGGAGTACCAGATCAGGGGGAGCATGCGCTTGGGAGTTGCTCATGAGATCACTGGCCACCGTTGCTGAAGGGGAAGACCCGTGCGTGCGGCGATGCGTTCTGCAGCAACTTGCACTTCCCGGTAGAGCGCGTGCTCGTCAACACAGGTCAGGCGACCGTCTTCCACTACGATCTCACCACCGATGATCACGGTTTCCACGCTGCCGCCGTCTGCTGAGTAAACAAGGTTGTTGACGACATTAAAAACGGGCAGCCATTCAGGACGTTGTGCATCGAAGATGACCAAATCTGCCTGCTTTCCGGCCTCAAGCGAGCCCACGACGTCGGCTTGCCCGACCGACCGAGCGCCTCCGAGCGTGCACATCTCCAGTACGGTCTCCGCGGGCATGATCTTGACGCTCCTACGGGCATCCTTGAAGATGGTTGCTGCGATGTACGCGGCTCGCAGCACATCGGTCGTATTCGAGCAGTTGACGGTATCCGTGCCGATCCCCACGGAAACGCCGCGAGCCACCATCTCCGGGAAGCTGCCCGTGTGGACCAGCCCGAGGCCCAGCTTGAGCGCGGCGGTATCGCAGTGGATGACGGAGACCCCGTGGGCGGCCAGCAGATCGATGGCCTGCTCGGTAGCATGAACCATATGCACGAGGCGCAGTCGAGGATCGAGCAGACCGAGGCGCTCGAAGTGTTCCACGGGATCTCCCTCAAAGCCGATCCAGTCGCGGTAGTACTCGATCTCTCCAACGCTGTACGACTGGTGCATGTTCATCACGGCACCGTAACGATCGGCGATTTCCTTGGTGCCGATCAGGAGTTCATCAGAGCAGGTCCCCATCCCGATAACCGAGGCGAACGCCTGGATGCGGTCCTCCGGAGCGCCGTGGTACTGGGAGACGACGGACTCCACCATCTCCAGCGCAACGGAGGTTTCCATCTTGAAGGCCGGCGGCTCCTCCTCGCGATCCCAGGCCCAACGACCCAGAACGCCACGGATACCGCTCTCACGAATCGCCCGTGCACAGGCATCCACGAACCGCATCGTGCCCGCCTCCGCAACGAGTGTAGTGCCCTTCTTCAGCAGATCGCAGCAGGCCAATAGCGTGGCGAGATACTCCTCTTCAGGCGAGAGAAAGGAGTAGTAGGGGATCGCCCACTGGAAGACGTACTCACTTACATCGACGTCATCGGGAACGTACCCTCTGAACAGGTGCTGAGACATGTGCACGTGGGCGTTCACCAGGCCGGGCGTGATGACCTTGCCACGTGCATCAATGGTCCGAGCAGGATTAAACGTCCCGCTCAGGTCGGTGGCGGGTCCTACTGCCAGGATTCGCCCGTTCTCGATCGCGATCGCTCCCGTCTGGTAGATCCGACGCGCTTCATCGAGCGTAACGACGATACCGCCGTGAACAAGTAGATCGCAGTTGGTCATGAGGCGAGTCCTGAGTTCCGATTCTGCTCGGGGATTCTGCTGCGTGCGGATGCAGGCGGTGGCGGAAATCAGCGGCAGGACGCAGCCGGGGGACTTCTCCCGTTGCGAGGGCCGCCCAGGGCAGTTGCCTGCTGCCGGGTGGTTCGGCTGCCGCTCCCTCGCGGGAGGGGCTTCCGGGTAAGTACATGGGGAAGTTCACCATCCGCGGGGACGGGAGAGCACCAAGGCATCTGACCGCTCCTCGTCGGGCGAAGGCTGAGACAGGGGCAGTCAGCCCCTATCCAACCTCCATCAGCCGTCAGACAGCGGCGAGCGCCAGTCGCTCCTGGACCCGCTCATGAACCCCCGCGCTACGTACCGTTCTCTCACGACCCAGCGCGAGCTGCGGGTGGGCCGAGCTTTCCGCACGTAGCCGGGCACGAGTTCTCTCCGTCGCAGCGAGGTCAACCTCCATCTGATCCGGCTCGATCACCACGCCGTAGTCCCGCAGCGCACCTTCCACGGAGACGTACTCGTTCTTGACATCGTCGAGCACCATGGCGGGATCTCTGTCGAGTGGGTTCCCCCAGCCACCACCGCCGGAACTCTGAAAGAAGACAACATCACCCGGCGGCGAGGGATGCAGGAATGCGACCTCTGTGACCACCTGTTCCCGATCGCTGCCATAGCCCAGGATGGCATAATTCCCGGCGCCGGGATGCCCACCGCAGAATCCATGCAGCGAATTCACCAGGCCCTGGATCCAGATATTCAGGTGAATCGGACCAAGAGAGTTGTGCGGCTCCCGTTGCATAGCATACGCCGGAGCGCCACGCCACTGACCGGGGGCGGCGGAATCCGTAGTATACTCTCCCTGATGATACAGGACGGGGTACTGAATTTCCGTCATCTCGATCGAGGCAAGCTTCAGGGCGCAGAAGAGCGCGGACCACGCACCCCACCCGTCAACGCCATACGCACCACTCGATGATATCGGCGACGCATGATAATCGTATTGAATAAAGAAGCGATTGTTTCGTGCATCTACCCCATGAGACCAGAAGATTACGAGGTCGATGGAAGCGGTTCCCACGCGCTCCGGCACGAACTGCTCACAAGCTTTCATCAGCGCATCACCGATGTCACAGCCAATGCAAATGGTTGCATAAGCGGCGGGCGCGGGGGGTCTGGGATTCACGACACTGCCCTCCGGCATGATGGCTTTCACCGGTCGGAAGAAGCCGGAGTTGATGGGGATGTCTGGGCAGAGTGCAGAAAAGACTCCGTACACGTACGAGAGCGTATTGCCGGGAACGCTATTGATGATGCATGGACTCTGAGGAGAGGTGCCGGTAAAGTCCACCAGTATCTCGTCCCCCTCAATTGTGATCTTTGCCTTAATCGCCACATCGTAGGTTCCCGCATAATCCGTATCGAGAACGCTCTCGGCCGTGTACTCACCATCGGGCCAGCTTGCGATCTCCCGTCGAAACTCCCCCTCCGAGTAGTCGAAGATCCATTCGATCGATTCCCGGACGGTCTCAAACCCGTACTTTTCTGTTAGCGTCCGGATTCGCTGCTCGCCAACGCGACAGCCCCCGATCATCGCGTTCAGATCGGCCTCCAGGATATCCGGCAGCCGGTTGTTGGCCTGTAGCCAATCCCAAACCTCGCGCCGAAGATCACCCTTGTCATAGAGCTTCATCGGTGCGTAGCGGAACCCTTCCTGCCACACCTCCCGCGCACTCAGGTTGAAGCCGCCAGGGATCGGTCCACCAGTGTCGAGGACGTGCGCCCGTACGGAGGGGAAGAAGATGGGTTTCCCCTTGTAAAAGACCGGCTTCACGACTGTGTAATCACCGATGTGGGTACCGCCGTAGTACGGATCACACACGATGATGATGTCCCCATCGTTCAGATCCCCGTGGAAGAAGCGCAGTGCTTCCTCTACGGAGGTGAGAGCGGCATAGATATGGACCGGCACAGCATCGCCACGCGCGATCAGGCTTACCTGCTCACCATCGTAATAGAAAACGCCTGCAGAACAGTCGTGCGCTTCGTTGAAGATCGGGTTCACCGAGGAGCGCACCATCGTCTTGATGATCTCCGCCGCAACGGTTTCCATGTAGTTGCGTACAATTTCTGCCGTGATGGGGTCAACCATTTTCCTCTCCTAGTTCTCGAGACGAGCACAAGTGGCAACGGCTGCCCTATACCTCCGCAACCGAGAGATCCCTGTCGAGTGAAACACCGTAAATCTCCTCTGCGGTTGATGGGGAGAGGTAGCCGCCCAGAACATCCTCACGGACCAGCTCGTGGTCCCGCTTTCGAGGATCCCCATACCCGCCGCCACCTCCCAGCCTGAGTCGCATTCGGGTTGCGCTTACCGGTTGATCTACCTGGACAGCAGGAGCCTCAACTTCTCCCCCTGGGCCGTCAAAGACAACCCCACTGCCGCCCCCATCCTCACCCCCATCAACACCCTCTAGAGG
>JALZCF010000200.1 GCA_030863245.1 Chloroflexota bacterium | reverse complement strand
TGCCGAGGGGCGTGCATGTCGAGATGCCGCTCCAAGCGTACTTCCGCATCAACGCACAGAACATCGGCCAGTTTGAGCGCACGCTGATCATCTGCGACGAGGATAGCTGGGTCCACTACGTCGAGGGCTGCACGGCGCCGAACTACGCAACCGAGTCGCTCCACTCGGCCGTGGTCGAGATTATCGTCAAGAAGGGTGCGCGCTGCCGCTACACGACAATACAGAATTGGTCGAACAACGTGTACAACCTGGTCACCAAGCGTGCTGTCTGCGAGGAGCACGCGACGATGGAGTGGGTGGACGGCAACATCGGCTCCAAGCTGACGATGAAGTACCCTGCGGTCTACATGATGGGGCCGTATGCGAAGGGCGAGATTCTCTCCATTGCTTTTGCAGGCAAGGGTCAGCACCAGGACGCCGGTGCCAAGGCAGTGCACGCCGCACCGCACACCTCCTCGGTGATTACCTCCAAGTCCATCTCGAAGGATGGAGGCCGCGCGGGCTATCGTGGTCTGGTTCAGGTGCTCGAAGGGGCGCATGACTCCAAGTCGAATGTGCTCTGCGACGCACTGATTCTGGACGAGGAGAGCCGCTCGGATACCTACCCGTACATCGACATCCGGGAGGATGACGTATCCATCGGCCACGAGGCGACGGTCTCGAAGGTGGGGGAGGAGCAGCTCTTCTACCTGATGAGCCGCGGCATTGGCGAGGAAGAGGCGATGAGCATGATCGTCTCCGGCTTTATCGAGCCTATCGTCAAGGAGCTCCCGATGGAGTATGCCGTCGAGATGAACCGCCTGATCCAGCTTGAGATGGAAGGCTCGGTTGGGTAGGGAACGGCACTGATCACTGAAATTGGAGGTAGTTTTGGCCGAACAGACAATGATAAAGGAGATGGAGGCGCTATCGCGCGAGGCGGTTGTTGCGCGGGGGGAGCGGTTGGGCGACCCAGAGTGGTTGCGCCAGCGCCGCGAGGAGGCGTGGCGGTTTTACCTGGATACGCCTTTCCCCGACTCGAATAAAGATGAGCCGTGGCGGCGCACCGTGATCCGCCCGCTCATCCGTCGATTGGACAAGCTCGAGCATGCGCCAGCGCTCGAGCTTGCCGAAAGCCTTGAGGCGCTGCCCGAGGCGATCCAAGGTGTACTGCGCGAGAGTGACAAGCGCGGGGGATTGCTCGTGCGCCGTGACAACGGCGTGGTCTACTATGAGTTAGATGAAGAATACGCCGAGCAGGGCGTGATTTTCATGGATCTGAGCCAGGCAGTGCAAGAGCATCCGGAGCTGGTGGAGAAGTATCTTTTCCAGACACAGAAGCCGGAGGAGGGCAAGTTCGAGGCGCTCCACGCGGCGTTCATGAACGGCGGTGTCTTCCTCTACGTGCCAGAAGGAGTCGTGCTGGAGCGCACGCTCCAGGTGATTCACTGGGTGGACAGCACAAACGTGATGCTCTTCCCCCACACACTCGTGGTGGTCGAGGAGGACGCGCAGGCGACCGTGATGGACGAGTATCTCTCGGAGGGCGACGAGGGG
The DNA here is from genome assembly GCA_030863245.1 of Chloroflexota bacterium. Lineage (GTDB taxonomy): Bacteria > Chloroflexota > Anaerolineae > Ardenticatenales > Ardenticatenaceae > JALZCF01. The sequence continues at coordinate 14,316 of JALZCF010000200.1, read as the reverse complement.
ATCGTGCTCGTCGACAGCGCAGTAGAGCTGAATGTGGCACAGTCAGCCGTGCTAGTCTACCTGCAACTTCAGGACTGGGGTGAGAATGTCTGGCACCTGAACTTCAGTCGTTCCACGTCAGGCTCGAATTCCAATCTGAACTGGACCGTAGGACAGTTCGGGGCGAAGCTCACTCGCTATCAGACGGAGGCAGAGATGATCGGCATGGGTGCGACGGCCCTGCTGAACGGTGTCTTCTTCCCGACAGCCGGGCAGCAGCATGGCAACTACACCCTGCAGCGCCACGTCGCTACGCACTGCACGAGCGACCTGCTCTTCAAGGGTGGGCTGAAAGAGAAGAGCCGATCGGTGTACGAGGGGGGCATCAAGGTAGAGAAGGGTGCGCAGCAGACGGATGCCTATCAGGCGAACCGTAACCTGATGCTTTCCAAGAACGCGCACGCCGATTCCATTCCGATGTTGGAGATCGAGGCGCACGAGGTCCGCTGCACGCATGGTTCTACCACGAGCCAGATGGATCCCGAGGAGCTCTTCTACATGCAGAGCCGTGGCATCCCGAAAGAGCCAGCAACGAAATTGATCGTAGAAGGCTTCTTCGTGCCTGTCCTGGATCGCATTCCGCTGCGTTCCGTGCGAAACCGCCTGAAGGATGCCATCCAGCGCAAGATGTCCTTCTAACACACGGCGAATAAGCGCAGGTAGCGTGTGCGGAGGTGTTGCGTTTTTATCGCGGCGCGGGCACACTCTACCTGCGTTTTTGTTTTGGCGGGATCCCGTTTCTGATGAGCAGTCGCCAAGAGTTTATCGAGTTCATTCTTGACCATTACGAAAACCCACGAAATCGTGGGGCATTGGAGCCTGCCGATGTCGTGATGAAGGGGGGCAACCCGGCCTGCGGTGACGTCGTGACGGTTTACCTGCGCATTGACCCCCTGACACAGGTCATCGAGCGGATCACCTTCACGGGTGAAGGATGTACTATTAGCCAGGCTGCTGCCTCCCTTACCACGACAAAGATACGGGGCAGAACAGTAGATGGGGCACGCGTCTTGCGGGCAGTGGATATTCTATCGGAGATGGGTGATGGGGTCATGGGAGCCCGACGGCGCTGTGCGACCCTGGCGCTCCACACCCTGCGTGCGGCTCTCACCTGCTATTTGAAACAGGATCAAAGTCCGAGTGACGAAGAAGCAGGACTGCGATTTGAAGAGCAGGGGAGCAGCAGAAGGATTGAACAAGAGGACGATTAGATGTATGACATGCAAGCGGTTCGCGAAGATTTCCCGATCCTGAAGCAGAGAGTACACGGTAAGTCTCTGATCTACCTGGACAATGCAGCGAGCTCGCAGAAGCCAATATCTGTGATTGAGGCAATGGATCGATACTATCGCGAATATAATGCGAACGTGCATCGCGGCATTCATACATTGTCGGAGACGGCGACGGCGGCGTACGAGGGGGTGCGCAAGAAGGTCGCACGCTTCATCAATGCTTACTCTCTTCGGGAGATCATCTACACGCGGAATACAACCGAGAGTATCAATCTTCTGGCCCACACATGGGGACGCGCTAACCTGACAGCGGAAGACGCGGTCCTTATTACCGGGATGGAGCATCACTCCAACATTGTGCCCTGGCAGATACTCCAACAGCAGCTTGGCTTTGAGTTACGCTATGTCCCAGTAACCCAAGAGGGTGAGCTTGACATGGTGGCGCTCGACAGTCTGTTGGACGGGAAGGTGAAACTCTTCTCCTTCGTCCACATGAGCAATGTTCTGGGCACGATCAATCCAGTGAAGGAACTGGTTGCGCGGGCACATGCGGTGGGCGCACTGACCCATGTGGATGCGGCGCAGAGCGTGCCCCATCTACCGGTGGATGTACGCGAGCTTGATTGCGACTTCCTCTCCTTTAGCAGCCACAAGCTGTGCGGACCGACAGGCATCGGGATCTTCTGGGGACGGAAGGAGCTTCTGCTGGAGATGCCTCCCTTCCTCGGCGGCGGCGACATGATCTCTGTCGTGACGCTGGATCAAGGATCAACTTGGGCGGATCTGCCCCACAAGTTTGAGGCGGGCACGCCCAGTATTGCGGAGGCGATCGGTCTGGGGGCGGCCATTGATTACCTGAGTGCGCTTGGCATGGACAACATTCGCCAGCACGAAGTCGAGATGACCACCTACGCGATGGAGGCGCTGAGTGAGATACCGGCGCTGCGCTTCCTCGGCCCAACCGCTCCAAAGAAGAAGGGAGGCGTGGCAACGTTTGTGCTGGAAGGGGTTCACCCGCACGATATCGCGGCGACCCTGGATGAGGACGGCGTTGCCATCCGCGCCGGGCACCACTGCGCTCAGCCGCTTCACGAGCACTTCGGCATCCCTGCCTCGGCCCGTGCCAGCTTCTACCTCTATAACGAACCGTGGGAGGTGGATGTGCTAGTGCGGGGGATAGAGCGGACGCGGAGGTTGTATGGGTTTTGAGTGGTCAGAGACTGGAGACTGGGAGGTCTTGTCTGGTATCTGGTTATTGGAGAGAAGATGGACGATCTGGCGCGTGAGGTTATCATAGATTACTACCGCAATCCGCGGAACAAGGGGCGATTAGAGGATGCGACGGTGTCACATGAGGAGAAGAACCCCACCTGTGGCGATGTTGTTCGGATGGATCTGCTTGTCGAGGACGATCGGATAAAGGATGTGCGGTTCGAGGGGTATGGCTGTTCGATCAGTCAGGCGTCGGCGTCGATGCTCACGGAGTTGGTAAAGGGCAAGGGCTTGGAGGAGGTGCGCGACATCACGAAGGAGGATGTGATGGAGATGCTTGGCATCCAGCTTGGCCCGGCACGCATCAAGTGTGCGCTGTTGGGACTGAAGGCGCTCAAGGTCGGTGCCTACGGGTTAGAGGATTGGAACTGGCAAGAAGGCAAGTGAGTTGTGTTTGTGGTACGCAGATTGCGGGATGAATGACAGTAGCAGGCATTTGTAATTTGATAGCTGGCCGAGGATTGATATGGCAAGACTGGTAACGGTAGCAAAGACAAGTGATGTGCCACCGGGGCATGCGATCGTCGTGGATGTGGATGACTTGGAGATCGCGCTGGCCTATGTGGAGGGTGAAGGATTCTTTGCCATCGACAATATCTGCACCCACGATGGTGGGCCGTTGGGTGAGGGGGCACTACAGGGCGCGGCGATTGAATGCCCACGGCATGGGGCACTCTTCGATGTACGTAGTGGCGAGGCCCTGACAATGCCTGCCATTTTGCCAGTACGTGCCTATCGGGTGGAGGTTGATGGCGACGATATCAAAATTGCTATTCCAGAGTGATGCAGCGTACTTCTGCGATGTAAACAGTGACCAATAATCATTAATAGGAGCATGCTAATGGCCCTTGACTACAACCAGACGAATGAAGATGTCAACATGGAGCTAATCGAGGAGGCCGCCAAGAAGGTCGAGGCGGGCGAGATGCCCACCGAGGAGGCGGTTCGCGAGTCGCTTCGACAGGTGGTGGACCCGGAGATCGGGCTCGACGTCATCGCGTTGGGGCTGATCGAACTGGTTAACTTTATCCCTGACGACAAAGTAGTCGACGTCGACATGCTGCTGACGACGCCTTTCTGCCCTTATGCGCCGTGGATGGTGCAGCAGGTGAAGGAGAAGGCGGAGATGGTAGCGCCTGGCTGGACCGCGGATGTGGAAGTTCTTGCCAAGCAATGGGATCCGTCGATGATGGAAGATCCGGGCCTGCTGGGCTTTGGTGCGGGTGGCTGGTAACCTGGATTTGACAGATCAAGTGAAACGTTTCACAATAATCTCATGACAAAGATCACTGTATTTCAGGCTTGCTCGTGTCGTAGGCGGGAGCGTTTATCCCGCTGAGCTGACACGCACCTCTACGACAGCTTTTTAAGACCAACAGCGGCAAGCGCTCCCGCAGCTTTTAGGCGCCCTCAATAAGAGGTGCTCCGATGCTGGAGCGTGCCCCAGAACGGGGCAAGGTAAGATACCTTGTGTGGCAGTTGGTCTTTTTGTTTGCCTGTCCGTTGGTGTATGTGACGTCACTACACCATTGTAACCCGTCTAATTCTACCATAGGAGGATTTCCGATGGCCGATACGACAACGATTGAGGAACGTGGCTATGCCAATCCCGATGTGCTGGTGAGTACAGAGTGGGTCGCCGAGCACAGAGAGGACCCGAACGTACGCATCCTGGAGAGTAATGAGGATGTGCTGCTCTACGACCTCGGTCATATCCTGGGTGCGTTAAAGATTGACTGGCAAGAGGATCTGAACGACCCAGTCCGCCGTGACTACATCTCGAAAGAAGCATTCGAGCAGCTTATGAGCCGCCTCGGCATCACACCCGATACGACGGTGGTCTTCTATGGAGATAAAAATAACTGGTGGGCTGCCTATGCCCTCTGGGTATTCAAGCTCTTCGGTCATGAGGACCTGCGGCTCATGGATGGTGGCCGGCAGAAGTGGATCGAAGAGGGGCGCGAGCTGACCCGTGAGGTGCCGGAGGTGGAGCCAACGGACTACCAAGCCCAAGAGCGCAACGACGAACCGATCCGCGCCTTCCGGGATGATGTGATGAGGCATATTGACAGGAGTGGGCAGTTGGTGGATGTGCGCTCTCCTCAAGAGTACAGTGGCGAGAAGCTGCATATGCCCGATTACCCTCAGGAGGGCGCGCTACGCGGTGGTCATATTCCAGGGGCGCGTAACATTCCGTGGAGCCGCGCGGCGAATGAGGATGGTACCTTCAAGAGTGCGGAGGAGTTGCGTGCGATCTATGAGGAGGAGCAGGGACTCAATCGGGAGGGGGAGACGATAGCCTACTGCCGTATTGGCGAGCGTTCCAGCCACACCTGGTTCGTGTTGAACTACCTGCTCGGCTACCCAAACGTCCGCAACTATGATGGTTCGTGGACGGAGTGGGGGAACATGGTGAATGTGCCGATTGAGAAGTAGGGCGTGTTGCATGTTACATGTTGCATAGTGCATATGACGGAATGGGTGGTGCGTGGATTGCAGGTGGGATGGGTGAGTGGGGGGACCGCGATGGTAGTTCGCGCACCACGTAGGATGTAAGATGAGGTTGAGCTAAGAAAGGGTAACGATATATGGCGACTGTATTTGTGCCGACACCACTGCGACGCCTGACAGGCGGGGAGAGTAAGGTGGCGGTCGAGGCAAGCACGGTGCAAGAGGTCATCGAACAACTGGAGAGTGCCCATCCGGGGGTGAAGGAGCGGCTTCTAGATGAGGATGGCGAGATCAAGCGTTTTATCAACGTCTTCGTAGATGGCGAGGAGATCCGTGGCCTTCAGGGTGGCGAGACACCGGTGAATGAGAGGAGCGAGGTGAGTATCATTCCGGCGATGGCGGGGGGCAGAACGGCTGTGGGAGTGTGAGGGTGTGAGGGTGTGGGGGTGTAACGGCTGACAAGGTGGAATGGTTGGATGCTGACCAGTGACGACTAATCGGTGATCAATGGCGTTTGAATGAGAGTTGATAGTTGAGGAAGAGAACATGGCAGAGAAGAAATCGGGGCGACAGTATCTGAGAGAGGTGTTGTCGCAGGTGCCGGAGATTTCGGTACATGAATTGCGCGAACAGATGCAGAATGGCAAGAGCCTTCGCGTGCTTGATATACGTGAGCGGGATGAGTTTGACCAGGGGTACGTACCAGGCGCGAAGTTTATCCCGCGTGGCCACCTTGAGATGCAGGTGGAAGAGTGGGAACCGGATCGGGATGCGCCGATAGCGATCTACTGTGCGGGCGGCGTGCGCAGCGCGTTTGCAGCAAAGACGCTGCAGGAGATGGGTTATGACGATGTGGTCTCGGTGAGAGGGGGCTTTGGGGCGTGGAAGAATGCGGGTTACCCCTTCGATAAGCCCTTCAAGTTCACCGATGAGCAACGGATTCGCTACTCGCGCCACACGCTGTTGCCCGGCGTGGGCGAGGTGGGCCAGGCAAAGCTCCTCCAGAGCAAGGTGCTGGTCGTCGGTGCTGGCGGTCTGGGTAGTCCAGCTGCGCTCTACCTGGCGGCGGCGGGTGTCGGCACGCTGGGGATCGTGGACTTTGACGTGGTGGATCTTTCGAATCTCCAGCGCCAGATCTTACATAACGATGAGCGTATCGGTGCATCGAAGGTAGAGTCGGCACGCGAGACGATCCGCAAGCTGAACCCGGATGTTAAAGTAGTTGCTCATGACGAGCCACTCAACTCCGAAAACGTGATGGATGTTATCGCCGGGTATGACGTGATCGTGAACGGTGTCGATAACTTCCCGACACGCTACCTGCTTAACGATGCGGCCGTACTAGCGGGCAAGCCGCTGGTAGATGGCTCGATCTTTCAGTTCGAGGGGCAGGTGACAGTCTATAACCACGAAGGTGGACCCTGCTACCGCTGCCTCTACCCCACGCCGCCGCCACCGGGCGAAGTGCCAAGTTGTGCCGAGGGTGGCGTACTTGGTGTTCTAGCAGGGATCGTTGGGTCCTTGCAGGCGCTGGAGGCGATCAAGATCGTGCTGGGCATCGGCGAGGCACTGTCAGGCCGTCTGTTACTCTTCGATGCGCTGGAAACGGAATTCCGGGAGGTGCGCGTCAAGAAGCAGGCAGCGTGCCCTGTCTGTAGCGAGAATCCGGAGATCACGGAACTGATTGACTACGAGCAGTTCTGCGGCTCCCCCTTCCCGCGTGCCATCGAAGAGCCCGTGGAGGCCGAACTCGTACTGGCGTGAGAGCGTGATTCAGTGGGGTCGTGGCACGGAACCTGCATAACAGTTAAGTAACAGGAAGCACGTAGTTTATGGTGCCATGGCGCTTACATCGCACATTGCAACTCACGTCACGGCCAGCCCGCACGATGTACTACGTGCTTCCTATCTTTGTGGAGATAGTTGTATGCATAGCGAAAGTGTAAGGGAGTTTATACCCTTCCCGAATGTAGAAGTGGCCCTGGAGCGGGCGCTTCATGTCCATGGTAACGGCCATCACCGTAAACACGGCGCGCATGACCACCATGCCTTCCTTCACCAACCAGTCTCCATTCTAGAGCGGGTGGGAGATACACCGCTGCTTAAGGTGCGCAACCTCGGTGAGCAGCGGGAGATCTCATCAAAGGTTGAGATCTATGCGAAGGCAGAGTGGTTTAATCCCGGGGGGTCCGTCAAGGATCGTCCCGGGCTGCGAATTATCGAGGAAGCAGAGCGTAAGGGACTTCTTACGCAAGACAAGATCCTGATCGACAGCACCAGTGGCAACACCGGGATCGCTTATGCCTGGATCGGGGCTGCAAAGGGGTATCAGGTCGCGCTTGTCATGCCCGAGAACGTATCGGAGGAGCGGAAGAAGATCTTGCGTGCCTATGGCGCCGAGTTGATCCTGACGGATCCCCTTGAGGGTGCGGATGGCGCCATTCGCCACGCGCGAGAAGTGGTTGCTGCCGATCCGGAGCGTTACTACTATGCCAACCAGTATGACAACGATGCCAACTGGCAGGCACACTACCTCGCGACGGGTCCAGAGATTTGGGCCCAGACGGAGGGGCGCGTGACGCACTTTGTGGCCGGCGTTGGCACGAGCGGCACGATGATGGGCACGGGGCGCTTCCTGCGCTGCATGAACCCGAGTGTTCGTCTTATCGGCGTACAGCCCGAGGACGAACTGAGCGTGATCGAGGGGCTCAAGCACATGGAGAGCGCTATCCTCCCCGCCATCTATAAGGGAGCGTTGCTGGATGAAACACGCTTCGTCCGCCCCGATCAAGCCTTCGATATGACTAAGGTACTTAGCACTACCGAGGGATGGTTTGTGGGGTACAGCGCGGGTGCGGCCATGCATGCCGCACTCGACGTTGCGCAGGAGCTGGATGAGGGCGTGATCGTTGCAGTGCTACCCGATGGTGGCGCGAAATACTTGAGCCTCATGTAGGCCAGTCCTACACGTTATTCGGGAGTTAATCGTACGCATGATTGACGCTGTACGGGGCACCCTGTATACTTGAGAGTGCAAGTGGAGCAGCCGTCCGCGGCTTCGTTCTTGCTAGCCTCGGAGTGTATGAGTCGACCATACCAATCAAAGGAGATGCTATATGGCTTTTGAATTACCACCCCTACCGTACGACTACGACGCACTGGAACCCAGCATTGACGAAGAGACGATGCGCCTGCACCACGACAAGCACCATGCAGGCTATACCAATAATCTCAACGACGCGATTTCGGGGACTGAGTGGGAGAACAAGAGCGCTGAGGAGATCCTGCAGAACCTCGATCAACTCCCATCGAACATCCGCACCAAGGTTCGCAACAATGGTGGTGGCTACGTCAACCACGCACTGTTCTGGGTAATCATGAGCCCCAATGGCGGTGGGCAGCCCTCTGGTACACTAGCCGACGCGATCAATCAGAAGTGGGGTAGCTTCGACAACTTCAAGAACGAGTTCCAGAGCACCTCAACGGGACAGTTTGGCTCTGGTTGGGGCTGGCTCTACGTGGATGCCAACGGCAACCTCGGCATCACTAGTACGCCCAATCAGGACACCCCTCTGATGGAGGGTAACACGCCTATCCTTGGACTCGATGTCTGGGAGCATGCGTACTACAAGAAGTATGGTCCTGCCCGTGCCGAGTATGCCACCAACTGGTGGAACGTCGTGGACTGGAACGAGGTCAGTAGGCGCTACGAGGCTGCGAAGTCCGGCGATCGCCGCGTTGTCCGTTAACAATCCTTGACACGAAGCTGAACACCCTGCGAGTTCTCGCAGGGTGTTTCGTTTCGCCAAGGATTGATGCTGGCACTCATTCCCCCTTCCCGCTTCCCGCTCCTCGCTCCTCGAGCCGTTCCACTCACCGCTTTTCAGTTGTCGCCAGCGCTCTTCTCTTGTACCATTGGAGAAGGCGAACAAAGTAACGAGGAGCTGATCTATTACAACAGTTGGTAAAGGATCCCTTTCTGTTAAGACGCGTAGTGATTCAGCCTGAGAGGTGCCGGGCACTTTTTGGGGAGATACCTGCACGAGCACGCCCCCACTTGCAGTGCCGGGCACCTGAGTCGTAACTAAGACGCAAAGGAGCGCACAATTATGGCAAACAACACTTTGACGGTTACGGACAACCGTACCGGAGAGACGCACGAGATCCTCATCGAGTACGATACCATCCCTGCCATGCAACTGCGTCAGATCAAGGAGGCCTCGGATGATTTCGGGATGATGTCCTACGATCCGGCCTACAAGAACACCGCTTCCTGCAAGAGCAGCATCACGTACATCAGCGGCGACGAAGGAATTCTTCGCTATCGCGGCTATCCGATAGAGCAGCTCGCAGAGCAGAGCTCGTACCTGGAGGTGGCTTACCTACTCATCTACGGTGAATTACCATCGAAGGAAGAGCTGGAACATTGGGAAGAGCGCGTCATGCATCACACCTACATCCACGAGAGCTTGACGCGTCTCATGCAGACCTTCCGCTACGATGCGCATCCGATGAGCATGTTGATCAGCTCGGTCGCGGCGATGCGCTCCTTCCATCCAGAGTCGATCGACTATGACGACCCCCAGACTCTCCAGAAGCAGATCTGGCGCATCCTTGGCAAGCTGCCAACGGTAGCTGCCTTTGCCTACCGCCACCGGATCGGGCGCCCCTTCAACTATCCTGATGCGACGCGTGGGTACACCGGCAATTTCCTCTACATGCTAGATTACATGAATGAGCGTGATTATGAGGTCAGCCCGGTGCTGGCTCGTGCATTGGATGTGCTCTTCATCCTGCACGCCGATCACGAACAGAATTGCTCTACCTCGACCATGCGGGCCATTGGTTCGAGTGGTGTCGACCCCTATAGCGCGATGGCAGGGGCAGCAGCGGCTCTTTTCGGGCCACTTCACGGTGGGGCGAATGAGGCGGTGGTTCGCATGCTCACCGAGATCGGCGATGTAAAGAACATACCAGAGTTCATCGATCGGGTGAAAAGTCGAGAGGTGCGACTCATGGGCTTTGGCCACCGTGTCTACAGAAATTACGACCCGCGCGCCCGGATCATCAAGCAGATCGCTGACGAGGTCTTTGAAGTGACAGGCTCCAATCCGCTACTGGATATCGCGCTGGAGCTGGAACGGATCGCGTTGAACGAGGATTATTTCATCGAGCGCAAGCTGTACCCCAACGTCGATTTCTACAGCGGAATCATCTACCAGGCAATGGGCTTCCCGGTCGACATGTTCCCGGTCCTCTTTGCTATCCCTCGCGCGTCGGGCTGGCTCGCCCAGTGGATCGAGCACGTCAACGATCCTGAGCAGGCGATTGCTCGTCCACGACAGATCTACCTTGGTTCTGGAGAGCGCGATTACGTAGCCGTCGAGGAACGCGACTAGTGTAGAAGCAGGGGAGCTGTTTGGGAATGCGGAATGCGGAATGCGGATTGGAGACTGGAGACTGGAAAATGGAGAATGGAAAGGGGAGGCCTCGCGTGGAGAATGGATTGCCAGGACAAGGCTTGGAGTCACCCTTCCCCTTTCCCCTCTCGTTCACGATTCCCGAATAACTCCTCTGATGTTGCAGTAGGCTCCTCATGCTCCTTTCAGGCGACGCGAAGGATCTCAGATCGCAGTATGAGGCTCCTTCGCTTCGCTAAGATTAAAGATGTGTGTGAGGCGAAGCCGAATACCTGTGCTCCCAACCCTGATGGAATACCCTGCACCGCAATCTGTGTATCCCCTCTTCGTTCCACGAACGTAACGATCTGTCACAAGTGACAGTTGTCACATTTATGATGGCGAAATGTCACTAACGTTGTGCATTCTCAATAACTATGATACCCTAAGAGTGCTTGTGCCCCTTTTCACAGCTGCCTCCAAGACAACCAGTAGCGTGCTTCAAAGGGGCAGGTGGTTAAGTTCGGATTAATTTGTGCCTGATTTCACAGCTTAGGCAAAAGCGGGATCTCCGCTTCCCTACTAGAGGAGGGATGAATGGCTGAGGCTTATACCGCAGCGCACGGTGACGTGCACGCTGCGGCAGAAGATTTGGGTACTCCCCTAACACGTCGTGAGTTACTGAACTACGTCTGGCTCGGCTCACTTGGCGTATTTGCTGCACAGCTCAGCGGTGCGACGGTCCTCTTTGCGTTGCCACGCTTCAGAGAGGGCGAGTTTGGCGGTGTCTTCAATGTTGGCGCGGCTGAATCCCTGCCGGGTACGGATACACCCCCTCTCGCGTATAACGATGGCAAGTTCTGGCTCGTCAACACTGAGGATGGAGTCCTCGCGCTCTACCGTGTCTGTACCCATCTAGGTTGCCTTTTCGCGTGGCAGGATTCAGAAAATAAGTTCATCTGTCCATGCCACGGCTCGCAGTTCCAACGAGCTGGGCAGTACATTCAGGGGCCAGCACCGCGTTCGCTTGATGCGTTTAACGTGATCGTTACGGATGCGAACGGACAAGAAGTGGCGAGCACGCGGGCCCAAGCAGAGCCAGGAGGCGTGCACAATTATGTACCGGTGCCTGTGGAGCCCGGTCAGCTAGTCGTCGTCGATACAGGTGACCTGATTCAAGCATCGGGCCACGAGGACGGCTACGTCGGCTAAGGAGATGGTCTTTCCCGTCTCCCCACCCCCAAAGTCATACCCTACCCTTTATAGCACTGGGAGAGTAAAGCGATGCTCGGACTAGGTGATCTTCGCGATCTTCCCAATGAGGCACAGCGCAAGCTCGATGAGCTGTTGCGCACGGATTGGGAAGAGAAGGCACGAGATAAGGTCGACGAGACCACCCGTGCCGTATCAGGCGGCTTGAGTGTCGAGGAACTGCGGGCCGTATTCCGTGGTGATCCTCCGACAGAGAAGCCGAATCCTCGCTACAAACTACACACCAAATCCTTCCTGGCCCATCTTAGACCACGTTACTACCAACGCGCGTCAACGTGGTTTACGCATACGTTCCGCTTGGGATGGTTCAGCACCTTCTTCTTCCTCATTGAGATCATTACCGGGATTGTCTTGATGGTCTTCTATGCGCCGACGCCCGCGGAGGCATACGGCGATATTCTCAACCTTCAGAGTAACGTCCCCTTCGGCCAGTTCATGCGTGACTTGCACCGTTATGGTGCGGAGTTGATGGTGGCGGCCGTGACGTTGCACATGATGCGTGTCTATTTCACTGGCTCCTACAAACACCCACGACAATTCACCTGGCTCACCGGTGTCGTACTGTTGCTGTGCACGCTATTCCTCAGCTTCTCCGGTTACCTGCTGCCTTGGGACCAGCTAGCCTACTGGGCGGTGACAATCGGGGCCTCAATGGCCGACAAAGCACCCTTTGTCGGTCGCGAGGTGCAGCTCCTTCTCGCGGGCGCTCCCGCTATCGGGGCGAATGGATTGCTCCGCTTCTACCTGCTTCACGTCCTTTTAGTGCCACTACTGGCCATTCTCTTTCTCTCTATCCATTACTACAAGGTCGCACGTGAGCATTCCATCTCGCTACCCGCCGTCGTGGAAGAGGGCGAGATGGATGAGGACCGACGGAAGTGGGCCAAGGAACGCATCGACCTCATTCCCGATCTGCTGACCCACGAGATGTTCCTGGTCGTCGCGGCCACGGCTTTCATGATCGTCTATGTCACCTTCTTCTACAACGCGCCCTTGGAAAGCCACGCCGATGCCTTTGTTACGCCGATGGACACCAAGGCGCCCTGGTACTTCCTCTGGATTCAAGGGATGCTAAAACTGGGTGACCCGACCTTGATGGGTGTCATCCTGCCGACAATCGTGTTTGGTCTGCTCTTCGCTGTGCCTTACCTTGACCGCAACCCCAGTCGCCTCGGCAAGAATCGCAAGATCGCCATCACGTTGGGCATTCTCTTCTCCCTGCTCATCGTCATCCTAAGTTGGATGGGCACACCTTGGTGGGGCATCGAGAACCCGCCTGCAAACCGTATCCTGCAGGATCTATCTCCCCAGGAAGGCGAGGGTCCTGTGGAGCATCTGGGATACGAAGTGTTCCATGAGAATCTCGGCTCCTACACGACGGAGGGGTGGGAGTTGCCGGCGGACCCGACGGCATTCGAGCGTCTCTTTGCAGAGTTCAAGGAGCGTGTCGAGTTGGCAGATGCGGCGAATCCCGAGTTCAACAACTTGGTAGGTACCTGGGTGGTTGAGCAGTGGCAGCCCAACATGGTCCGACTGCACATGGACATCGAGTGGGATGATCCGGACCAGGAAGATGGTCGGAACCGCTACAACAAAGATGTCTACCTCCATGAACTGTCACATTACGATTAATGTGGGACCTATAGACGAGGAAACGCATGATTCGAACGCAGATTACACTTGGTATTATCCTGATGATCGTCACGATCGCGACGATGGGTTATACCTTCGCGGCGGAAGAGCAGCGGATGGCGGTAGCGGAGGAGGCGCAACTGGCGCGCCGTATCGAGGAGGGGGCACAGCTCTATCATACGGCCTGTGCGCGCTGCCACGGTGAGAGAGCGGAAGGGACGCCTGGCCTATGCCCGCCGTTGAACAGCTTGACCCTACTTGAAGCGCGCGCCGAGGAAACCGGTTGGCCTGGCTCCGTCCATAGCTACATCGTCGAAACGATCCGCGGAGGACGCCTCGTATCAACCCGCCCCGACCAGTACATCGGTGAGTCGGCGCAGGGCATGGCCATGCCCTTCTGGAGCCAGGACTACGGTGGGCCTCTCCGCGATGACCAGATCGAGAACATTGCCTACTTCCTAGAGAACTTCGGTGAGACGGACCTTGAAGCAATTGAGGAAGAGGTCGAGCCTATTGCGATACCGGAAGGTGATCTGGAGGCGCTGATCGAGGTTGGGTACGAAATCTATGAGGCTAACGGGTGTACAGGGTGCCACGAGCTTGATGCGGTAGGGGCAACGGCGGCTGTGGGGCCATCGCATAACAACATGGGCCAAGTGGCGGCGGAACGCATCGAGGATCCTAACTATACGGGTGCAGCGGAGACGCCGGCCGAGTACATCGCGGAGAGCATTCGTGACCCCGGCGCTCACGTGGTTGAGGGGTACAACAACGTCATGCCACCCTACCCTGAGGGGGCCATTCCGGACGATCAGTTGGAAGCGCTCGTGCAGATGATGCTCGCACAAGAGGAGTAACGTAATTCGTCCTGCGATATCCACACGGTGTCGATTGGGATGTTGCGATCTGTTGGGCGGACAACTATAATAACATTGTGACAAAAAGCACAAATGGTCATAACTGGCCGTAATGGTTCGGCCATAGTGGTTGTAGGAAGGAACGGACATGCCTGATAAAGC
>JALZCF010000197.1 GCA_030863245.1 Chloroflexota bacterium | reverse complement strand
GGTCACGCCAAGATCGCAACATGGTTGGGCAGTGCACCTGACTACTGGCTGATGGATCTCCAGACCATTTTCGGGCGCATGGACGCCCTCGCGGCACTAACGCACATTCGTGGGCTCGATGAGGAGTGGGCGAGGTTGCTGCAGGGCAAACGACCACCCGACCCATTGAGTCATGTCCGCCACTCATGGTTGCCCGCGACCGATAGGGATGTGGATATAGTCTATGCGGGTGGCGGGTTGGGGTTGATCCATGCGCTCGCCATGCAGCAGCGAGGATGGGGTGTTCTTCTGTTCGACCGTGGTGTGGTAGGGGCAACTCACCGGGAGTGGAACATCACGCGAGGGGAGCTAGATGTCCTGGTACAAGCGGGAATACTCCGTTGGGAGGAGTTGGAGGGGGTCATCGCGCGGGAGTATCGTAGCGGCTTTGTCCGCTTCCACAACCCCCAGGGTTCGCCCGTTCGCTTCGACCTCCCAGGAGTCTTGGATCTGGCGCTGGATGCGAGCGGTCTGCTATCCCTGGTTCGCCGCAAGTTCGAGGCGGCCGGTGGGATCGTGTGGGATAACAGCACCTTCGAGCATGTCTGGCTGGCGGTAGATGCAGCGCCGCGGACGGTGGTGCGGGTGCGTAATGCGAGGGATCAAACTTGCCATATCGGTGCGAGACTACTAGTAAACGCGATGGGGATGCTCTCGCCACTCTCGCTCGCGTTGGCAGGGGAGGGAGTGCCGGTGGATGGGGTCTGCCCGACAGTCGGGACGGTGGCGTGTGGCTTTGCGGAAGGGGAGGTCGACCCGCACCAAGGGGAGATTCTCGTAACGCTGGAAGGGCAGCGTGATGGCCACCAACTCATCTGGGAAGGCTTCCCGGCTCACGATCATACCTTCACGACTTACCTTTTCTACTACGACGTCACAGAGAATCGTGCCAGCCAGCCCCATTCCCTCGTCGAGCTCTTCCATGACTATTTCGAGCTCTTCCCCACCTACAAGACGCCAGGTCACGCTTTCAAGCACTTGAAACCGGTCTATGGCTTTATCCCAGCGCGTCACCACCTCGACGGCCCCCTGCCGGAGCAGGCACGCACTGCCCGAGCCCTGCTGTCCATCGGCGACGCCGCCGCACGCCAGAACCCGCTCACTTTCACCGGCTTCGGTTCTTTCGTGCGCCACCTGCCAGACGCAATCAAGGGTCTAGACACACATTTACAGGAAGACCTCCTGGAAGCAGAGACCCTGGCTAGATTCAGTGCGGCACAACGTAATCTGAGCGCCATGTGGGTCCTTGCCCGCTTCCTCGCTCCTCGCAGCCACCCCGACGCCGTCAACGCCATCCTCCGCGACTTCACCCGCGCTCTTGAGGAAGTTGGCCCTGAGCGCGCTTCCGCCTTCTTCCTCGACCGCGCTACCTGGCGCGACTACGTCGAGATCATGCTCCGGACCGCTCGCCACCATCCCCAGGTCTTCTTCGAAGCGTTCGAGGTGCTCGGCACTCGCGGCGTGGCGCAATGGTTGGAGGATCTGGCGCGCTGGGGATTATCTACCGGATCGACTACCTGACCTCGCCAATCGTGCTCAAATACCACCCCTCGATCCCCTCTTTCAGGATCCCCGCCGTCACGCCTGAGAGCGGTACGCCCAGCGCAGTACCCACACCATCGTTGCCACCCAACGCAACTACCAGGCCGAGCTTGGTCGGTTCGTAGGGAAAGATCGGCTCGTCCTGCACCTCGCGGCGCAGCATCCGCGCGACGTACTCCCCCTGACGCAGAGCATGGCTGGCGGTAGCGGGCAGTGGCTCGTCGCCGTCCATCCAGAGAGCACAATCTCCGGCGATGTAGACATCGGAGAACGCTTTAGCTCGCAGGTACCGGTCGACTTCCGCACGCTCTTGGGCGCCGGTCGCGAAACCGCTCTCCTCCAAGAGTGGCGGTGCTTTGATGCCACCGGACCACACCAGTACGCCGTAGGGCACCGGTGCTTTGTCCTTGATGGTGTAGGTTCTCTCACCAAGTCGTTCCAGCGGACTATCGAGCAGGATCTGCACCCCCTTGCGGCGAAGAATGCGCTCCGCCTTCTCGGCCAGATCGGCCTTCCAGCCCGGCATCAGCCGCTTCTCTGCCTCAATCTGGCGCAGGGTTATATCGAAGGGGGAAAGGTCGTACTGATCGGCCAACTCCGGAAGCCAATGCGCCAGCTCCCCCACCAACTGGCAGCCGGTATAGCCGCCGCCCACGACTACGATCGTGAGTAGTCGCCGCCGCTCGGCCTTCTCCTCCGTCTCCGCCGCTGCAGCGAATGCGTCGAGTACCGCTTCGCGAATGCGCACCGCCTCCTTCCACCAACGCATCGGCAACGCATGCTCGCGGAGCCCCTCGATCGGGGGCCAGACCGTCACGCTGCCCAGCGCCACGACGACGCGGTCGTACATCAGCACCTCGCCACTCTCCAGCAACACACGCTGCTCCCGAGGGGCAAGGCCGCGCACCTCCGCCTGTACCAGCTCGACGTCTCCTTCGTCCAGCAACGTCGGTAGCGGGATGCGCGCCTCCTCCGCCTCAATCGATGCCGCCGCCACCTCGTGGAGCCACGTGATCACCTGGTGGTAATCGTTGCGATCCACCAGCGTCACCGTGCTCCCTTCCAGTGCCCCTGCTCGCTTCGCCTTAGCGAGGTCCATCGCCGTGCGCAGCCCGGCAAACCCCGCTCCCAGAATAACGATCCGCATCACTCCTCCTCGTCCGGTGGCAACTCTCCCGGCTCCAGCGGCGGGTCATTCCATGCGTCCTGCAGTTCCTCTTCCACCTCTGCCGTCGCCTCCTCCTCCCCACGAAGGGGTGCCTCCTCCGCCTGGGTATGCTCAGGCTCGGCCGCGTCGCTACCGTAACGCGCTGCGCTGCGCGCCTCCTTCTCCTGCCCGCGCCGCTCCCGCCGGAGCCGGCTACCTAGGTCCTCCCGCTGGGCCTTGACCCGCCGCTCTTCATCCCCCTCCTGCAACATTCTGGTCACAGTGCGAGGAATAACCGCGCCGAAGCGAAAGACCTCGTCCGTCACCTGCCGCACCCGCCTGCGCTGCTCGGACGGTAGCATCGCAACGGGCAACCCCGCCAATGTTACCCCAAGCCGCGTCAGCGTCGCCGCCGTCTCCGCCAACTCGTCCGTCAGCTCCTGACTGATCCACTCAGACCGCTCCATTTCACTCACTTTTCGTGCCTCCGTTCCACAAATTCCCATGTATCTACCCTACGTAACGGTGTGCCCCGAAGTTGCTCCAACGAGCCCGCACCCACGCAGAACATGGCAATGCGGAGTTCTTCCTGGAACGCGCGGAACTTCTCAAACACCTTGTCCGTCTGCTCTGTGGCCGGGCCGAGTAGCGGTGCCGCGCTCCCCACCAAGGTTGCACCCAGAGCAATGGCTTTAGCAATGTCTACGCCGCTACGGGTGCCACCACTCGCAAAGACCGGAACCTCTGCGGGCAACGCCGCACGCACCTCTCGGAGCGCCAGAGCTGTCGGCGTCCCCCATCCCGCAAACGTGTGCGCGATCCGCTTGCGTAAGGCATCGGGCTGTCGGTGGGCCTCCAC
>JALZCF010000193.1 GCA_030863245.1 Chloroflexota bacterium | reverse complement strand
CGAGCTGGCCGTCGGGTGTCAGGACGAGCCGGATGTCATCCTCCGGATCGAATCCTGGGGTCTGCCACTCCTTCTCGATGTCCGAGCTCTGAAACTCGGGTGCACCCGTCATCGCGATGGAGGAGATATTGAAAAGTTCCAAAGCCGCCTCCACGTCATCCATGGTAGCTGCGCGGACGGTGAGAGTATTCTCTTTAAGAGGTTGTACAAACATCATTCTAATCCTTTCTTTTAGCATTCTTCTTGATGGGATGGGCCTGCCTCAGGTAGCAGGAACAGCATCGGACCAGGCGGCGGGTCAGGGCCAATGAAGAACCATCTGACCAGCGAGAAGACTTTGCTGAACGCCAATTTTACGTGTGACATGGTTTGGTTTCTCCGCTTACTTGATTAGAGTGAAAAAACAAAGGAGCCGTGGGTGTTATCGCCCCACGGCCCCGATTTGTTGGTTCGACGGAAGAGTGTGATGCAACAAAAAGGGCCGCGGGTACGAAGTGTGCCCGCGGCCCTTGAGTTACGAAGCTTATGCTTTACATAACGCGCTGGTGAGCAGGCATACTTCCCCCTAGGATTGCTCCGGTGAAGGACTTGCGGATTTGCATTACTACCATCGTGCCTGCTCCATTAGGAATTAAAGAACTAAAAGTGGTTGATGCTGACAGGATAACGGATTATTGGTTAAATGTCAAGGGGCTGTTGAAAATCTGTTGATTTGAAGATGAGTCACCATCGTTACCTTGGAGAGGCGACGAGGCATTCTCCTCCGCCGCTCCCGGGAGCACCGGCAACGCCAGGTCGACTACCGTCGGGTCGAACTGTGTGCCCGCATGTTCTCGTAACTGTCGGCGTGCTTGAGCGTAGCTAAGCGCCTTGCGATAGGGGCGATCGCTTGTCATCGCGTCGAAGGCATCCGCGACGCAGATGATCCGCGCGCCCAGCGGAATCTTCTCCCCATTCAGGCGATCGGGATAGCCCTGACCGTCCCACCACTCGTGATGATGGCGAACCAGGGTAGGGTCGACCCCGAGTGCAGGAAAACGAGCTACGATATCCGCGCCAAGAGCAGGATGACGCTGAAGTTGTGCCCATTCTTCTGCTGTTAGGGGAGCCGTCTTGTAAAGCCACTCATCGCCGATGCCAACCTTGCCCAAATCGTGAAGACGAGCCGAAACGGTAATACACGCTATCTGACCTTGCTCGAGCCCCATAGCACTCGCTATGCTACACGAGTACGTTGCTACCCGCTCGGAGTGTTGCCGAGTACTTGCATCTCGTGCGTCGACCATATCGACCAGCACCTCAATCGCCTCTCGCGCTTGCGCCTGAACCAGAGCGCTTAGGGATAACAGGTGCCTGAACATGGCAAGTAGTAGAAGGAGTAGAAGTATGTCCAATGCCGCCACCATCCACCGCGTCGGTAAAGGAAGCGGGAGGATAGTCGTTGCGGTGGACAGCAAGAGTATGAAGGCCGCAGCTACCATTCGAATATAAAGTTGTGTGGGGTGTGGAAGTGCTCTCATGATATCCAGAATCGGTTAGTGATGGTGTTACAGGAACGACCCTTGATGCCAATATAACATAGGAGGGATCGCTTTAAGAAGGGTAGTACAGGATTCCGTAATGTGACCTCAAGAGAGTTGTTCGGGCCTGAAAAGGCATGATACTTGCATCATGCCTAAGCAGGAGCGCCAGCTAGGGGACGGATGCATGAACAGGTTGTTGAACAAAGTCCCCGAGTGTGGTATCCTCGCCGCGTAACCGCTACGCGTAGTTGGATTATCGTTGATAGAGCAGGAGGTACGGCGGGAACGAGTATGAAGCAGCAGTATGAGATGCTCCGGGCAACGAGCCGGACTTTTGCCCTTTCCATAGAGCTACTGCCGGGAATGGTGCGCGATGCCATCACTGTCGCCTACCTGCTTCTTCGCGTGTCCGACTATCTCGAGGACAATGAGGAGATGGATGCGCCGCGCAAGGCGGAGCTGCTTCGCACCTGGGGACAGGTGTTGGAGGGCGTTGTGCCGGTACAGCAGCTTACCAGTGCCATCGGGTGGGTAGATAGCAATAATCCGGAGGCCCACGTTGCCCAGCAGGCCCACGCTCTCCTTGACGAACTCCTTGCGCTTCCGTCAAAGATCCAGGAGATCGTTACCCGATATGTCCGAGAGACAACGCTCGGGATGGCTCGTTGGCAGCAGATGGGACCCCTCATTGACAACGAAGAAGAGATGGATGACTACATGCACTATGTAGCGGGCATCGTGGGCTATCTCATAACGGAAGTGTTTGCCTTACATTCCCCCGTAATCCGTGCCCGCCTGGCGGAGCTCATGCCACTCTCTCGTGAGTATGGTCTCGCCCTCCAGACGGTTAACGTCATACGCGGAATGCGAAAGGACTATGAGCGTGGGTGGGTCTTCGTGCCACGTACCTTCTATGAGGAGGTTGGCCTGTCTCATCATCAGTTGTTCGAGCCGCAATATGAGGAAACGGCGTTACAGGTCGTGGAGAGGCTCGCCGTCAAAGCGGAAGGGCATCTTCGCCACGGCATCGAGTATATCATGGCATTTCCTCGCCATCAGCACCGCGTCCGGCTTGCCTGTATGTGGCCTCTCCTCTTTGCTGCCAAGACCCTCGCCGTCAGTCGCAACAACCGTGAGGTGCTACGGGATGAAGCGAAGATCGGACGTGACCAGGTGAAACAGATCATGCGTTACACGACCTACTTCGGTTGGTCCAACACCTGGCTCCGCTGGTACTATGAGCAGCTCTCGACCCCCGTTCTTGCGGGGGAAACTAACGCTCTACTAACCACAACCTAGTAGTGGAGAATCGAGGGAGCTGTTCGAGAGTGGGGAACGCGGAATGGAGAAAGGAAAATGGAGAATGGAGAACGGAAGGCGCCGTTGCAGCGAGGCGTTATCCTCTCTCCCCTCTCCCCTTTCCCCTCTCCCCTCTCCTCTACGCAGGCGTCACCTCCGGCAGGTGCGACATCGCCTCCCGAATCGTCTCTTCAGGGTAGCTGTAATCTTTCAACTCGCCCGCGAAGTACGCCTCGTAGGCACCCATGTCGAAGTGGCCGTGGCCGGAGAGGTTGAAGAGGATCACTTTCTTCTCGCCCTTTTCCTTACAGATGAGCGCCTCGTCAATAGCGGCGCGGATGGCGTGGGCCGTCTCCGGCGCGGCAATGATACCCTCGGCCTGGGCGAACTGCACGGCGGCGTCGAAGGTCGCGAGTTGGGGCAGCGCGACGGCCTCGATGTAGCCATGGTCGACGAGGGTACTCACAGAGGGTGCCATGCCATGGTACCTTAGACCACCTGCATGAATGCCGGGGGGTACAAAGGTGTGGCCCAATGTGTGCATCTTGACGATAGGGGCCATCGCCGCCGTATCGCCATAGTCGAAGGTGTACCTTCCACGGGTCAGGGTGGGACAAGCCTCTGGTTCCGCGGCGATGAAGCGGGTCTGTTTTCCCTCGGTCAGGTTCTTGTGCAGGAAAGGGTAGGCGAGGCCCGCGAAATTGGAGCCACCCCCGGCGCAGCCAATCACGACATCGGGATACTCGC
>JALZCF010000179.1 GCA_030863245.1 Chloroflexota bacterium | reverse complement strand
GCTCTACGCCTCTACACCTCTACACTTCTACACCTTGATAGTCCACCTACTATCCCGTATATTAAGTGAGCCAACAGGAACAAATTGAATCCAGCAACCTTAGCCAAAATGTAGGGAGAGATGCATGATCCCAGGACACCCCCTGCGTAAGAATCCCCACTTCCCTCTCCATGGGGAAAGTTCCCCAACCATTGCCCAAATAATCACCCGGCAGGTAGCAGGTAGCAGGTGGCAGGTGGCATTCCGCGTTCCGCGTTCTGCATTCCGCAATTCCCAGTCTCCAGTCTCCAATCGGAAGCCAACTTGCAACATCCCCAAATATGACTAGCATCTTTGCCTCGCTTTAGATAGAAGGATTACGTTGTGATCTGGATGCTGCGCCAAACGCGTGTTCGAAATAAACGGCAGGGTTTGAGAGAAGTACTACGTATCGCTTGTGAGGGAGTGAGAGTTCGGGGAAGCCATTCACCTCCCTTTCCCCTAATTGCTCTTCTCGCCCTGATCGCCTCGCTTATTCCACTCCTCCTCTCCCCATCCCCCGCACATGGTCAGGAACCAGCCGTTCCAACAACCCGTTCTATAGATGTGGTAATCGTGCTGGACGACTCGGGAAGCATAGGAACCTGTACGCCCTGGTATATCCGACCGATCCAGTCAGAGAACTGTGCGGACGACCAGGTGCCGCCGAACGAGCCGTCTGACCTCCGCTATAGTGCGGCGCGCCTGTTGGTACACATGGCAGACGAGGGCGATCGCGTTGCAGTGATCCGCTTCGGCTCGGTGGTGGGAAGTGTTGGCTCCGGACAGTTGGAACCCGTCGGCCCGGCGGAACGCAGGAGCCCACTGATTGAGACGATCCAGCCGCCGGCGAGCTATGCGGATGGCAGCTACACGCGCATCGATCTGGCGCTACAGCGCGCAGCCGAGATTCTATCGGCGCGAAGCGAGCCGGAGCGTCCGGGCTACATCCTCTTCTTGACCGATGGCGAGCCCACCCAGCCAGACAACGTCTCACAGATGGAGTCGGTGCGCCAGAGCGTGACCGATCTCCAATCCCAGGGTGTCCAGATCTTCCCGGTTGCCCTCTGCACGCGCGAGTGTCCCGTAGAGTTCCTGAACCAGACGATGGGCAGTGCTAGCACGGTCGGCGATGCCAGCCAGCTCCTGCCTGTCTTCAGCCGCATCTTTTCCCGTATGAAACCGGAGCTGAATGTGGTCGACCAGCGCAACGGCGCGGGAAATCTTGAACTCTTTACCCGGGCGGCCCACGGGGTGCGGCAGCTGAACATGGTTACCGTCAAGGATGATTTTGTTGCGCTCACGCGTGACGGCGCGCAACAGAGTGTGCGCACCACCTTCCAGGACGAGAATATTCAAGTCAATGTCACGGAGAGCGATGTCCTGCCCGAAGGACGGTGGGCCGTCGAGACCGGGAGTTCAGTGGGCTTCATTGTCGCACAAGCTGGCACGTACCCGCAGGTTGTTCATCCTCCACCCTCCGTCGCCGGTAGTGTCGCGGCCCCGTTCTTTGTCCCGAGCGGCAAACCAGCGCTGGTCATCGCACAGGCGGTAGGGTCAGGCAGTGGCGAGTCGTTGCGACTCGACGGGGAACAGGTACTCCAGCCATTAACAGCAGATGGGTCGCTGCACTACACCATCATCCATCCGCCCAAGAGTGATTTCTCCCTGCAGGTCGGGGACGATTCCGCCCCGCTCCAGATCGTACGTCAATTCCAACTCATCCCGCGTGACGATCTACCAGAGGCGCAAGCCCCGGTGCCGAATTGCCAGGCAGCACAACCCTGCACGCTTGAGGTCGAGTTCGAGCCAGGAGTGCCCGTCGGAGACCTCCAGGCTACCGTCTACGTGACTGACATGACGGAGGGCGAGGCGCTCGCCTACAGCGGCGAGATGCTCTGTGAGGAGCGCCGCTGCACGAACCAAGGATTCCAGCCGGTTGGCGAGCACAGCTACCTGATCCGCTACGTCCTGCAGGCGACCAGTGGCGAGATGCGTTTTGGCGACTGGGCCGAAACGAGTCTGGCGATGAAACCGACCCTCTACGTGCGTGGGCTTCCCGAACCATTGGATCTGCGAGCGCAGCCGGAGGGCGGATGGCCAGTCACGATCGTTGCCAGCGCTACTGGCGACCTGGGCCAGTTAAGCGCGACCCTCTCCCTCCAACGAGGGGAGGAGGGCATGGCGGTCCATGATGTGAGAGTTTTCTTTGGCGCGGATGTTCGTGGTGCGGGCGAGCAGGAAGGCATGCTGCGTGTGGAGGGGGTAGAATCCTTGCCGCCCGGGCAGTACAGTGGGCAGATCAGCTTCGCGGCTGAAAACCCGTCGGCTCTCGACGTGCAGTTGCCCGACCCGGTAGCGGTGGGCTTCACGGTTGAGCCAATGAGGGCCGCGCTGGAGAACAGGGCCATCGATTTCGGCACTGTCCTCTTCGATCCCTCCCCCAACTTCAGAATCGATCAGGCGTTCCCGATCGACGTACAGTTCAACAAGGAGCCGTTCGCCCTGCTTCCTGTGATCGAGGAGAGCAACTGCCAGGGACTCAGCATTACTGCCGACACCCCGCAACCGCTCGACGGCGGCAGCTACCAGGTTATGCTCCATCTCCAGAGCGATCAACCAATTACCCCTGGAACGTGCGCAGGCACAGTCGCGTTACAGGGATCGACGGATGTACTGGTACAAC
Organism: Chloroflexota bacterium; assembly: GCA_030863245.1. Taxonomy (GTDB): domain Bacteria; phylum Chloroflexota; class Anaerolineae; order Ardenticatenales; family Ardenticatenaceae; genus JALZCF01. Next base: position 3,963 of record JALZCF010000179.1, on the reverse strand, counting down.
CCGATCAACCGTTGAGCTGGAAGGTGGCGGTCAAAGCGCTCGAGTGGGGAATCCGAGGGGTGGAGCAGGGCGGCCAGATCGTCAGTGCGGCTAACTTCTCTGATTTTGGGGACACGGGTGAGGCAGGTCGAGCGACGCTCCTGGTCCACTATACTGGGAAGCCACCTTTCTCTTTAAGGCTGCGTGATCTGAATGCGATAGATGATCAGAAGGCTACCACGCTTAGTGGGGACGAGCTGGAATTCGTGCTAACGGGGAATCCTACCCCGGTGCCTGATGAGCCCGATCTCTACCGCATCCCGGTTGCCCTCGTCGCGAAGGGAGACCTCCCTCGCGATTGGTACTCTGGGGCTCGCTACAGTGGTAGTCTCGAGCTGGTGATCGATGAGATACCAGGGGCCTCTGCTGCCACCCTCGATTTCAGCTTCCGCAACCCGAGCTGGGTGCAGCAGCATGTTCTCTTCCCCATGAGCGCCTTCTATCATTGGTGGTGGCCGGGCCTTATCACCCGCCCGCTTACCCTCATGTTGCCATTCATGCTCATCTTCATGCTTCTCGCCGTCAAGAACCGGAACGCCATCAACCGGAGGCGGGACGTGCTAGCGAGGAAGGAAGCAAAAGGCGCGGAATTGGAGGATGTGGCGCTCGAGTGGCGCGAGCCCGACAGAGGGTGGCAACAGACCCGGCCGGAACGCCGTGGCGCGAGCCATGCACCTCCAGGGGCCTCCGCGAGGCGTCCGGCTCGGCCTCGCCCGTCGGCACGGCCGAGTCAGGCGCAAGCAGATGGCCCGGCCCGTGCGTCCGCCCGTCCCTCCAGAGCACCCTTGGGGAATGCAACGAGTCGGCCCCGTCGTCCAGGCAGTCGCCCCACGTGAGTACGATCAACCTTACACGATTGGAGAGAACGAGATGTCTGACGTGAAGCCAACCATCTATCCCACCTTTGTCATTGGCCTCGGCGGCACGGGAACCAACGTGGTGCGATATGCGAAACGCCGCTTCCTGCGAACCTGGAGCGACCAGGAGATGGACGACCTGCCCGCCGTCCTCCAGGTGCTCGCCGTGGATACAGAGCCACTGGTCAACGCACCCGGCGAGGAACAGCTCTACTTCCATGAGTACGCCTACCTGGGCCAATACGATGCCACCCGCCTCGTCCAAAATCGGCAGCATCACGGGCGATACCTGGATTGGTGGCGCTGGGACGAGGACGATATTCCGCTTGGCTACATCCACAACGGCGCAAAGCAGCTCCGCCCCCTGGGCCGCCTCTCCTTCTTCCGCAAGTACATCACCTTCAAGACCTTGATGGTGGACAAGCTGAGCGCGCTCCAACAACAGGCCAGCCGGCAAGAGGCAGAGGAGCGAGGCTTTCCGGTGGCGGGCACCTACCCCCTGATCTATATTGTCTCCTCCCTCTGTGGAGGCACGGGGGCTGGCATGTTCCTAGACGTGGCGCACCGGGTGCGCGAGGAGGTCGGGGCCGAGGCGAAGATCGTCGGTATCTTCATGATGCCCTCCATCTTTGACCGGGAGATCCGCAGCGATCTCCAGCGCCGCCGCATTCGGGCCAATGCCTACGCCGCGCTCAAAGAGTTGAACCACTTCCACACCACACAGTCATTCAGCGCCTTCTACCCGAGCGAGCAGGAGCCACTCCCAACTGTCAAGTACCGCGCCTTCAACCAGATCTTCCTGCTCGAGCGCACCAACGCAGCAGGCCGAACGCTTTCCAGCAAGGCAGCGGCGGAGCAGATGGCGGCCCACCTGATCCACCTGACCGCCTTCTCCCATCTCAACAAGCGTATCCTTGGGTTGGACGTCAACGTCACAGAGGAGCGCAGCAACGGGAGCGACCGCTACCTCTCCTACAGTTCCTTCGGGGTCTCCGCCCTGGTCATGCCCAGAACGGCGTTGTGGCGTTACTTCAAACGAATGACCACCTACTGGGTAATGGAGTTACTCCTACGGGGCGATCAGGACGCACAGGAAGAGCAGTCGATTCAGATGAGCTACCTGAACCTGCGGGATGCCATCAAGGAGCAGTTCCTCCGCTACGCCTCCTCTGAAGAGAACCTGCAGGCACTCGAGGAGGATATCGTTCATAAGGATGGCCGCTGGCATGGCTTTGTGGCGACAATCGCCGATACGGCCCGACAGGTGCTGGCCGACTTCGGCTTGTGGACCCTACGCGACATGATCGAGCGGCTCACGCTCGACAGGAGCGACGGTAATCGGCTGACCCGTGACGATCTGGCACATCCCAAGCAGTTGCCCTTCCCGGAAGCACCCGCTGCCCGTCCTATTCACCTGGTCGAGCAGCCCTTCCTCTCCGAATCCGAGATCGACCGTCGCCTGCAGGCGCTTAGCGATCGTCAGCTGTTCGAGCATCGTCAGCAGACGTGGGAGGCACTGCTCAAGGCGCTACAGGGGCTCGGGCGGGAATGGCTCCAGGAACTCGACGAGTTGGAACGCAGCATTCTCGAGACTCGCGAGGAGGCATGGAACCAGGCCCAGGAGACGGCGGAGCAGATTCATCCCCTCCATCGGAGTGGGGATCGGGACACGAACACCTACTACGATCTGGAGACGGGTGCCATCGGCGCGGACCATGTCGAGGAATACTGGCAAAGTACCGGGGCACTTCTCTACGCGCCTGCCTCCGAGGAGGAGGAAAGTCCCCTTACACGTTGGGGTGTACTCCTACAATCGATCCACGAGCGGATCATCCCGCCCGGGGGCGCCGAAATGGTCGTGATGGGCGCGGCAGGATTGCGCCAGGCCATCGAACAGACCATGGCCGAGCATCCTGCCCTAACATCTTTGGAGCAGGAGGCTGCGGAAGCCTTCGATCTGCGCAGCGTGCTCTACGTGCAGCACGGCAAGAAACATCTGCCTGCGAATCACCGTCTGAACCAACTCTTCCTCCGTACCGATCCCTTCGCCTCCGTCGATGGGGACACCTATCCCTACTCTGAAGCCGTTCAGGAATCGATCCGACTCGTCGGCGCGCCGACTGAGGACGGGGAGACGGATGACGACAGGGGGAAGATGCTCCGCCGCGCGCTGCGTGGTTACGGCCAGTTCGAGTTGGTGGAGACGGGCGATCGCGACCGGCTAGATGCCTGTCACATCGTGCATGGCCTCCCGGTCGGACAACTCGACACGATGCCAGAGCTACACCGCCAGTACAAGGGCGAGGATTTCGAGCGGAGCACCCTGCATCTAGAGAAAGAGTGGGAGGAACTGTCCGAGCTCTACGAGCCTCCAGGCGGTGAGAATGACGCGCAAGTGCGCGTACACGGCTCCACGACCGTAGTCGCCTCGCCAGCCACCCGATCTCAAGAGCGCGAATGACGAACAGGTCAGGTGATGTTGTAAGCTCCCACAGTTCCTATAGCTCCCGTAGTTGTGAAGGAGCTGTGGGAGCTGTGGGAGCTATAGGAGCTGTAGGAGTTTTATCTAGCAGCTTGAACGTCAGAAAACACGAGGAGCTATCATTACATGCCGACATCGCATAGCCGAGCCGCGCTGATCGGCCTGGGAGGCTGGGGGTTGCAGACGATGCTGCACCTCTGGCCCCGTCTCTCCTTCATTCAAGAGGGTCGCCAGGCGTTGGGTATCGATCACCAGCTTCCGGATCTGGGCAAGTTAACCGCTTATGCGACCCTGATTCCGAACCCAGTAACGCCCGAGGAGGCGCGTCTCGAAGGGTACCGTCCATTCTCGCTCGTCCGCCCCAATCCGGAGCGCTTCCCGGAGCCCTTCTACCTCGAGCGTCATGCGCGCCAGGTTGAGCAGGCGGCTTGGTCGCAACAAACAGCACGTCTGACGCCGGCCGAGCGAACCGCTGCCTATCTACTGAAGCAGGCACGCGAGGAGCAACATGTTCTTGACGTACGGGTCAATCGCCCCCCCACTCGTCAACGGTTGGAACCGAGTAGTCGTGTCTCGCGCGCCGCC
>JALZCF010000157.1 GCA_030863245.1 Chloroflexota bacterium | reverse complement strand
GGGGTAGATGGGGACCTCGTGCTGTAGGGGCGCTTCGTAGGGGCATGGCGACCGGGGGAGGCAGTGGGTGGCGGCGGATCCTCTCTCCCGGTCGCCACGCCGCCCGCCCCCATCGATCGAGTGCCTACGAACCTGGTCCAGGTTGGGGCAGGGTGTGGCAACCGCTAGCGGGTAGGTGAATTATGCGACGAGAATGGCCCGGTTGCCGTGCCCCTACACGATTGCCGTCGTGATACAACGGTCATGCGGGGCGAGGGCGAGGCAACCGGGTTGACGATCCGCTGCCAAAGCACCCGCTTGGCCGGTTGCCCCGCCCCTACGGGAATGAGAGCGATTCCTCGGCTATCGCGCTAGGCAACAACGAGGTCGACGAACTGGGGTGGTTGGCCTGGTTTCAGTTCGACGAGGCCACGATTCGAGAGGTGCAGTTCCTTTAGCACGATGAGTGGAAGGAGGCTGATGGTCATCTCGACCGAGGGGTAGGGACAACCGGCTTCCTTGAGTGCCTGCTCGACTTCTTTGAGCTGCTGGGAGACCACCTCGGCTGGCTCCAGGGACATGAGGCCGGCGAGCGGTAGTGGCACGGAGGCTCGCACGTTGCCATCGATGACGACGACCATGCCCCCGCCGAGCCGGATGAGCTCGTTTGCGGCAGTGACCATGGCATCGTCGGATGTTCCCAGAACCATCAAGTTATGGGAATCGTGCGCCACGGTTGAGCCGAACGCGACGTTGGGTTTGAGCTGCAGGCCGGTTACGAAGCCGAGGCCTTTGCTCTGCGGTACATCTTCCTTGTTACGGTGGCGGTAGAAGACGGCGACTTTGGCGATATCGCGCGATGGATCGGCCTCGAGCGTTCCGTTGCTGGGCGCGAGTTCTACCACCTCCTCCTCGGTGTGGACCATGCCGGGCACCACACGCATGACGCGTACGCTGGCGGGACCACCGGCGTGGCGGATGACCAGATCCTCCTTGGTCAGGGGGTCCACGTGCACCGACTGTAGGGCCCAATCAGGATAGTCGTACCGAGCGATATCCACGACCATCTTCCCATTCTCGGCAACCAGCGCCCCATCGACGAAGACCTGATCGATGGTGAGCTTGACCAGGTCGCTTACGATCAGAATATCAGCAGCCCTGCCGGGGGAGATGGTGCCGATCCAGCGGCTCTTTTCGAGCAGTTGTGCAGCGTTGATGGTCACCATCTGGAGGGCCACGATGGGCGAGACGCCCTGTGCGATCGCATCGCGCACCACACGGCTCAGGTGACCATCCTCGACGAGGGTGGTCGGGGTTACGTCGTCGGTGACGAGCGTGAAGAAGCGCGTATCGAGACCCGGATTCTCGGTGATGGCGCGTATCGTGTTGGGCATGTCGAGCCAGGCAGTGCCGTACCTCTGTTGGGCGTAACACCCTAGCTCTGCCCGGCGCAGGGCCTCTTCAGAGGTGGTTGATTCATGACAACCGGTAATGCCGGCAGCGACAAATGCAGGCAAACCTACCTCGATCTCCGGACTGGCGTAATGGCCGGTGACTACAACCCCCTCCTTCAAGGAGGCGCTGGTGATGGCGTGTACCGCCGGATCGCCGTAGATGACGCCAGGGAAGTTCATCTGCTCGCCCTGCAGTTGTGCCCAGCCGTTGCGGTAGGCTTGCGTCACCTCCTCGTCCGTGATCGTCGCCCCGGCATCTTCAAACCCCGGAATCGATGGCACACACACCGGCATGGCGACGAGGACTTTGAGGGGAAGTTTCTCAGCGGCCGTGTGAAACAGCTCGACAGCGCGGAGCCCGAAGACATTGGTGATCTCGTGGTTGTCGCAGGCGATCGTGGTGGTTCCCTCCGGTAGAACCGCCGCCGCAAAGCTACGAACATCCACCATACTGCTCTCGACATGCAGATGGGTGTCGATGAAGCCCGGCACAAGGTACCGGCCATCGGCGTCGACAACCTGGGTCTCCTCGGAAACGGGAATATGGGACGCATCGCCGACGAAGGCGATGATCCCGTGGCGTACCGCGATGTCCACATTGTCCTGGATTCGGGCCACATTGACATTGACAAGCCGACCGTTTCGGATGATGAGATCAGCCGGCTCCCGCCCCATCGCCGTGGCGACGACTTCCTGTGTCACCTCGTGCAAGGGACGTTGCTGGTGGACATAGCCGGTCGACGTGGTTGAGTCTGAACGTGATGTCATAGAATCCTCTCCTGATAGTCATGATGTGCGAGTTTGTGCAGTCACCTTTGAGGGTACCAGATAATGGCGGGGAAGACGAGATGACGGCAAGAGGAAGGATGAAGGAAGAAAACGGCAAGGATGATGCTGTGGTCAGGGTGTGCATCACCTCGGCTAAACAAGGGAGAGTAGCGCTAAGTGTAGACTGTAGACGTGTAGACCCGGTCGATTCGAGTCTACACGTCTACGCTCCTCGCACTCGCCCTGCCCCTTTGCGTCCTTGCACCTTTGCGTCTTGGCGTCTTGGCGTGAGCCCTTTTTCCCTTCATCCTTCAGAGAAGAATGTCCGAAAATCGCGTTTTTCAGGCTAAATTTCTCGGAAATCGGACATTTGGGACATCGGACACACCCCCAAAAATGTCCGGATCGGACATTTTTCCGACTAGACTCTTCCAAAAACCGGACATTTCAGACACCACCCAAGCACCCCGATCCATGTCTCGTTATCCCCATTTCTCCCCAAAATTCCCCAAAATCGGACATAAATCCCACATTTCACACATCGCACATCAGCTCTGAAAGCCACTGAGCTTGCTGCGGAGGAAGGTTACGGCTGTGTCCACCTGCGCCTCGTCGAGGCTGTGGAGCAGTAGCGGGCGGTTATATCCGGCGGAGCGCAGTAGATCTAGGTAGCTGTCCCAGGGGACGATTCCCTCGCCTGCAGGTTGCACCTCGTGGTCAGGCCCACGGTCCTTGGCGTGGGCGAGGACGATGCGATCGCCCAGCAGCTCGAACGCCTGCTCGAGGATCCCGGGTAACTGATCCGCCTCACCTTGCTCGAAGAGGTTGGCTGGGTCGATGACAACCCCCAGGCGCGGGCTGTTCATCTCGTGCAGCAGTTCCTGGCCCCGGGCTGCGGTGCTCACGACGTTGGCGCGCTCGGGCTCGAAGGCGAGTGTGACGTCGTATTCCTCGGCGATCTGGAGGGCGGCTGCCACGGAGGCAAGCATGTCCCGCCACGCCTCGGGGGAGTCGTTGTCCGGGTGGTGGCGCCATAG